>DASVGM010000415.1:0-9351 GCA_036379555.1 Pirellulales bacterium
TTTCCGGGCGAACCGCCGCTTTCGGGTGTCAGCATTTTCTTCCCCTGTGCCACCGTCCGCATATCGCTATTGTCGGCCAAAGACGTCTTTGCGCGCTTGGCGGCGGTTGTTAAAATGTCCTGTTTCACCGCGGCGCAGGCCGGCGGTTCGCTTTCGTCTCACGTTTTCAGCGGGCCGCGACAACCGTGCGGGCCTGACATGCCTCTCTTTTTGGAGTCCACCATGAGCAATGATACTAACGTCCACTGGCATGAACACAGCGTTACGCGGCAAGAGCGTGAGCGCCTGCACGCGCACCAAGGCTGCGTGGTTTGGTTTACCGGACTCAGCGCCTGCGGCAAGAGTACCATCTCGAACCTGGTGGACCATAAGCTCCATGCGCAGGGCAAGCACAGTTTCGTGCTCGATGGCGACAATGTTCGGCACGGCCTGAACGCCGGCCCCGGCATGCTCAAGGAAAGGCACGGCGAGGAATTCGCCAAGCGTTTCGGCCTGGGTTTTTCGGCGCAAGACCGCGAAGAAAACATCCGCCGCATCGGCGCCGTCGCCAAGCTCTTTTGCGATGCCGGCCTGATCACGCTGACGGCGTTCATCAGCCCCTATCGCCGCGACCGCGACGCGGTGCGCGCCACGATGGCCGCGGGCGATTTCATTGAGATTCTGGTCGACGCGCCGATCGAAGTTTGCGAGGCGCGCGATCCCAAGGGCTTGTACAAAAAAGCGCGCGCCGGCGAGTTGAAGGGCTTTACCGGCATCGACGATCCCTACGAACCGCCCCACAAGCCTGAGTTGGTGCTCGACGCCGGCACAAAAGACGCCGCGACGCTGGCCGACGAAGTGCTTGCCTATCTGAAAAAAGCCGGCAAAATTTAACGATTGAGCCACGGACGGATCCGGGCGACCGCATACTGGCGACCATGGAAGAACCGACGATTCTGTTCTTGATCGGGCTAACGTGTACCTGCGTGGTGCTGTTATTCCGCACTCACTGTCAGCTTGCCGGGCGACCGCGGAGTGAGGCGCCGCCTGCCGCGTCTGCGCCGCGCTCTCAGCCCCTTTCCGCCGCGCGCCCTCCCGACGCGCCTTTGGAAGCGCTACACGGCGGGCTTGAGCCGGGGGAGCTTGACAGCAAAATCGCCCTCTTCGAGCAGCTTGTCGCTGATGCCCGCCAACAGGCCGAGCGGCTGGAGACGCTGTTGGCGGCAGCGGCGCGCGTGGGCGTTTCTCCGCGGGCGGGCGTCAAGACGCCGCCGGCGGAGCGCGCCGCGGCCAAGGTTGCTCGCCCGACGTTCGCATCCGCCGCTTCGGCGGCGCGCCGCCACGCGGAAATCTATTCGCTGGCGGACGCCGGTGTCTCGAGCACCGTCATCGCCGGCCGGCTCGGCAGCCCCATCGGCGAAGTCGAGCTGATTCTTGGCCTGCGCCAATCGTAAGTCGGGCTGCGCTACGCGCGGCTTCATGTCAAGCAGATTGTCTTGCGTTTCTCACCGCGCGCCGCCCTGTTTTCGCCGGGCGCTGAAGAAATTGCAAAACATGACTTGCGGCTCTTTGTGAATGGGCATTAGGATGAATTCTGGTGCTGCGTGGCGGGCAGGTGTTTTACACGCGGCGAAGTCCCTGCGACATCGGGAAGACGACCCATGATTCAGTATTCGTGTGATCTTTGTAAACAGCCGTTGGACTCCGAAGACGACCTGCGGTACGTCGTGAGAATGGAGGTTTATGCCGCCTTCGATCCGGTGGAGCTCGACGACGACACCGACAACTTGCAAGAGATTCATGAGATTCTCGAACGCCTGGACGACGTCGGAGGCGACGCGGTGAGCGACGAGGTTTATCATCAGCTCCGCTTCGATCTTTGCCCGGAGTGCCGCAAAAAGTTTTTGAAAAACCCGCTGGGCCGCAAGTTCATCGAGCAGTTTCATTTCAGCTCCAATTAGTCATGGACGACGTGACACGTTTTGCCGCCTTGCGCGATGAATCGCAGCAGTTGCTCGACGACGCGCGTTCGCTGGTGGGCGAGATGCGTTCGGCGCTCGATCAATGCAAGCGTCACCGTCCCGCGCGGCAAGCTCCGCCTCCCGCGGCGGAGGCGGAGCCGACAGTGCCGAGTGTGCCGAGTGTGCCGACCATCAAGACGCATCGCGGCGGTCGCGTGGGCAAACGACGTGCGCGGCGCGCCCCGCGGCGGCCGCGCTGACGCACGCCCGTGGCTGACGAATGCTAACTTACCTTAGTTCCTTAGAGGCTAGCCGAAGACTCGCCGTGGGGCGGGCCGCCGGCCCGTCGGGAAGCGGAAGACGGCTCGGCGCGCCCCACGATAGGCCGCCACGGCGAAATTCGAGTTTTCGGATAGCCTCGAACAAGCGTATCACCCAATAAAACGCCGATGCCAATACAGCCTACGGAACTGATGCGGTTGGCCATTGAAAAATGTCGCGAGGGGATTGCGCGCGGCGAAAGCCCTTTTGGTTGCGCGGTGGCCATTGGTGATCGCGTGGTGGCCGTCAGCCACAACCGGGTGTTGTCGGCCACCGACATCACGGCCCATGCCGAGATCAGCGCGTTGCGGGAGGCGTGCCTTGGCGAGCGTCGGATTCATTTTCCCGAGGCGATTGTCGCCACCACCTGCGAACCGTGCGCCATGTGCGCGGCGGCGTTGCACTGGGCCCGTGTCGGCCGCGTTTACTACGGCGCCAGCATCGCCGACGCGACCGCGGCCGGGTTTAACGAGCTGCGTCTGGCCTGCGATGAGCTGCTGCGCGCTAGCGGCAGTTCGCTCTTGGTGAACTCCGGCCTGCTCGCCGAGGAATGCCGCGCGTTGTTCGACGAGTGGAAAAAGAACTCGCCCCGGCCGACGACGTATTAGCCTGGCGTTCAATCACAGCCCCACCGGCACGAGGCCGGATGGTGGCATATCCGGCACGCCACGACCGAGCTTGCCTCGGTCGGGCGATGATTGACCGCTAGAAGCGCCCGCGCACGCCCCTTTGTTTCCCCCGCGCGGTTGCCCGCCGCGAACGCGGCGGGCAACCACGCGGGGCGGTTGAAATAAAAAAGGAAGGACGCGGCGTCGCTGGCGTTCAATCACAGCCCCACCGGCACGAGGCCGGATGGTGGCATATCCGCCTGCAGCCCACCCTCAACCCTCCGATTTTCCGTCGCTTGGCCGCCGCAGGCGGCCAACATGAATCTCCACCCGGCAAGCGGGCGTGGCAGCAGGTTACGGCAGGTAAATATCCAACAAAACGGCCCGGCCTTGCGGCACGATTTCGACTTCGCCCAGCGCGGCGGGCAACAACACGGTGTGCCCGCGTCGCGTTCGCGGGTGATCGGCTTCGCCCGCGAGTTCGATCTGGCCGTCGAGCAGCGCGATCAGGTGACAGCGGTCGCCGCCACCGATGGTTTGCCTGGACGCGAACGAATGACGATCGACGACGAATTGGTCGCATTCCACGAGCCGCTCCACGTGTGGGCGCCGCGTGGCGCGTGGCTGCCGCGGCGCGGCCGGGCCGAGGGAGAAATCGATCACCTCCAACGATTGCTCAATATGTAAGGCGCGTGGACGCCCGTCGGCGCCCACGCGGTTCCAATCAAATAATCGATAGGTCACGTCGCTTGACTGCTGGATTTCAGCGATCAACAGCCCCGCGCCGATGGCATGGACCATGCCCGCCGGCAAGAACACGCAGTCGCCGGGTTTAGGCTCGAAGCGGTGCAAGCAAAGCTCGCACGTGCCGCGGACCAATTCACGCTCGAACGCGGCGCGGTCGAAACCGCGTTTCAATCCCGCATAGATCAGGCTGCCCGGCTGGGCGTCCAGCACAACCCAGGCTTCGGTCTTGCCAAAGTCCGGCGGATTGAGCCGGGCGGCATGTTCGTCGCTCGGATGCACCTGCACCGAAAGCGTCTTCTGCGCGTCGAGAAATTTGAACAGCAGCGGAAATCGCGGCGCCGGCGCGTGCCGACCCATGAGCTCGTCGCCGCGCGAGCGCACCAATTCGCCCAACGTCGTGCCGCGCAAGGGGCCGGACGCGACCATGCTCTGGTCGCCAGGCCGGTCGCAAACCTCCCAGCTTTCGGCATAGTCGTCGCCTTCGCCCAGCGGTTTGCCCAGGGCGTCCGCCAGCCGTCGGCCGCCCCACAAATAGCGACGCAAGATCGGTTCAAAACGCAATGGATAAAGTGGCGTCATCCGCGGCATGATGCGCGATGCGGGCTATTTCCACAAGACCGTAAAGTCCCGGCGAACCTCGAAAAACCCCCAACTTTTGGCGGGACCGCCTGCGGCCGCGAAAAAAAGCTGTACATGCGCACTTGACTATGTACAGCGGTATATTAAACTTGAATATGCAAGGCCGAGTTATTCCGGCTCAAAAGAAACCATCAGTAAGAAGGAGCGATCGTGACTTACACCGACCACCTGACAACGCGTCAAAAAGACGTTTACGAATTCATCCGCGACCTGATCCGCAACCGCGGCTACGGCCCCACGGTGCGCGAGATCGGCGCGCATTTTGAAATCAGCTCGCCCAACGGCGTCATGTGCCACTTGAAGGCCCTGGAGAAAAAAGGGTTGATCGTGCGCGAGCCGAACATGTCGCGGGCGATCATGCTCACGACCGAGCATGCCACCAACCGCGGCCTGCCGCTGGTCGGCCAGATTGCCGCCGGCGTGTTGCACGAGGCGGTGGAACAGACCGAGCGCATCGACTTTAGCGCCATGTTCAGTGACGATTCGATGTTCGTCCTCAAGGTCAAGGGCGATTCGATGATCGGCGACCAGATCACCGACGGCGATTTTGTGGTCGTCAAACGCCAGCAGACGGCGCAGCGCGGGCAAATGGTTGTGGCCTTGACCGGCGACAATGAAGCCACGCTCAAGCGCTGGTATCCCGAGGGCAAGCGCATTCGCTTGCAGCCGTCAAATCCATCGATGAAGCCGATTTACGTCACCGACGCGCGGGTGCTGGGCGTCGTCGTGGGGGTGGTGCGGCAGGTCGATTGAGCGGCTTTGCCGGATACCGTCCATTTTCTCACGATGACCTCTCGCGGGCAGGAATAAGAGTTCACGGAACGCCACGGATGGCGTTCCCGACGGTCCCGCGTGAAGTGGCATCGAGACATCAAGCAAAGGTCGCTCCGCGACGAGAAAAAGCGGTGATGAATCACCGCACTCCAAGATTTACTCCATCGACTGCCGCAGCGCCGCCATGCGCTCTTGCAGCTTTGTGCGACCGTCGGGCTGGGCGATCTTTTTTCGCCAGTCTTCGGTGAGGAACGATTGTTGCGTGCATTCCAAAACCGCGGCCAACTCTTGCATCTCTTTTTCCAAGCCCTGGGCCGATGGCAAAAACTCCGCCAACGCCTGCGCAAGGTCGGCCTGGGTCACTTGTTCCCGGCCCGCCGTCAGGCTGATGCGCCGCGCGGCAAGCGCCAAACTTTCGACGTCGGCCCCGCTGAGCTGCTTGTCGGACGCAACACCGCTCGCCGCGTCGGCGGCCAACGAAATCTTATTCTTGCGAGCCATCGCCTGGAACATCTGCCGCAACTCATCGGCGTCTTGCGGATAAAACAGCGGGATATGCACTTCCGCCCGGCCTTGACGCTTGAGGTCAATGGGCAACAGGTCGGGGCGGCTGGTGAGCAACATCCAAACGATCTTGCCGCGATAGGTCGTATCGCCCATCTGGCTGGCGATCATCGAAAAGACGCGGCTGGACGTGCCCGAATCGCCCTCGGCGCGACGGCTGCCGAGGGCCGCGTCAGCCTCGTCGATGATCACGACCACCGGCCCCAACGAGCGGAGCACCGTCAGCACTTGCTCAAGATTCCCCTCCGTCTCGCCGACGTATTTTGAACGAAAATTGCGGAGCTTCACGCAAGGAATGCCGATGCTGCCGGCGTAACACTCGGCGAGAAAGGTTTTGCCCGTGCCAACCGGGCCGGTAATCAGGTAGCCCATCGGCGCCGCATCAAGCCGGCCTTGCGAGATCCAGCGGGCGTCTTCGACTAATCGCCGCCGCGCGGCGGTATGGCCGACCACAAGGTCGAGCGTGTGCTTCGGTTCGACAAACTCCACCAAACCCTGGCACTGCCGCTCGATCAGCGTTTTTTTGAGCTGGCGGAAACGGCCCGCGGCCTCGCTCTCGCCTTCGGCCTTGCGCGTCGCCAGCAACACGTTCAGATTGACCAGGCTCAGCCCGTTGGTCATGTCGGCGATGCGCTCGGCGGCGTCGGCGGCCAGCCGCGCGGCCAAGGCGAAGCGCCGGCGCTCATCCGTAGCGGGCAACGGCACATGAATGGCCGCCGTATGCGGGCTTTGCACCAACCGATCGTTCAGTTCCGTCAGTTTGTCGGCGATCAAGCAGAAAGCGACATTGGCCCGTTTGAGATAAGGGTTTTGCGCCCAGCCGAGCAAGCGCACCAGCCGCGCGGCGTCGCCACGGGCCAGCGCGGTCAAATCGCCGGCCGGCGCCAGATACTGAGAATAGGCGAAGACAATCGCGATGCGCTTTTTCGCGTCCGCCTCGTCGACGAGCGAGCGTTCGAGATAGCGGTCGATGAGCGAAAGCACCTGGTCGGGGTCGCGCGGCCACGCGCCCGGATCGCCGAGCCGGGCAGAAAGCCGCTGCACCATCGTTTGCAAACGCGCGGCATCACTGCCGGCCAGCGGACGCAGGCCGCGGCCGAGATCGTAATGCAGCACGACATCCCAATTGCCAAAAAGCTGCGTGGCCAAAAACTCCGGCAGGTTGCACCAGGCGTCGTTGCCGCCGTTGGAAACGCGCACCAGGTCATGTACGTTGCCGTGCAACAAAAACAGGCAGGTCGTGCCGGAGAAATAGAGATCCGCCAGCTCCTTCGACCAAGCCGGAAACCAATCGGGCAACGGCGCCGCGCCAGACTCCGCAGTTTTTTCAGACATAAGCAACACAATTCGTTTTGATGGGATCGCCAGCGCCAAGTTTTGAGTCTATCCGAAAACCGTGTTTCGTGTCCGGAGGATGGCCTTCCCAGGCCGTCCAGTAGAGAGCGAGTGGTGACTGAACGGCCTAGGAAGGCCATCCTCCGGGTGTTTTCGGATAGGCTCTTTGAGCAAAGCCGATCGTGCGACGGAAGTCAAGAATGCGGGGCCGATTGCTGCGAACGACCGCTTCATCTGATATAACTCGGCCATGCCAGATTCATCCTTCGACGGAAAACTCGCACCTTACAAACCGCTGCCGCAATGCAAGGCATTCTTGATCTGTGAGAGAGTGGGAGTGGATGCCGTTACGGGCCAGTTCAACCTGCACCGGATCGTGAACTTTCTGAGCTTCCAGCAGTTCCCGGCGGAGTCGCCGCCACTGGCGGCGTATTTCCAGCTATACGATGGGATCGGTCAATACGACCTGAGCATGGAATTGCGTGACCTTGCGGATGACACCAGTGTGGCAGCGGAAATATTCAGCCATTTGGACTTCCCGGAGCGGCTTGTTAAAATGGAATTGGTGCTGCCTATCGACTCTTTGCGACTGCCCCGCGTTGGGCGTTACGAGATCGCAATCTTGTTCGACGGCCGCGAAGTGGCGACACAGTTCATTGATGCCGAGGATGACAATGGCCCTGGAACATAACAACGGGAACGATCAAGCCGGCGCGCCGAAAGAACCGCGAGGCATCCAACCGCACGGTGAGGCCGGCCGGCACGAGCATATCATTACGGCCGCGGACGCGGGTTGGATCACTCCAACGGCCTTCGTGCTTCCGGTTAAGTTCGTGCCTGTCGATCCGCCGCGTTTGGTCAAAAGGAAGCCGCCGGCGGCAGGCTAACGCCAGAATCGCCACCAAGGACGGCGCGGACTTGGCGACTTCGTGAAAATCGTCTTCGGTACCGGTGCTTTACAGCATGACGATCATCGACGTTCACAGCCATGTTTGGGAATACCCCCGGCATTTCGGCGACGGCTTTCGCCGCCAGGCCGCTCGCGCTCGCGCGGGCGTCGAAGTCGATCTGACCGTGCGCTACGAAGAGTACCGCGCGACGTGTCCGCCCGACACCCGAACGATCGTCTTTGGCGGCAAGGCCCGCCTCAGCGATCTGTGGGTCGATGACCGGTGCGTGGCCGAGTACGTTGCACAACACCCCGACACCTTGATCGGCTTTCTCAGCGTCGACCCCACTCAAGACGGCTGGGAGCGCGAGATGCGCGAGGGCCACAAAACGCTCGGTCTCCGTGGCATCAAGCTGATGCCGATGTACGCCGGATTTCGTCCCGACGATGCGCGGCTCGACCCGCTCTGGCGCTACGCCACGCACAATCGTCTGCCGGTGCTTTTGCACACGGGCACGACCTTCGTGGCGCAAGCGCCACTGGAATACACGCTGCCGCGGCACATCGACACCGTCGCCATCCGCTTCCCCGATGTCAAAATCATCATGGCGCACCTCGGCCACCCGTATGAAGGCGAGTGCGTGGCCACCATCCGCAAGCACCCGAATGTTTTCGCCGACGTGTCGGCCTTGCATTACCGGCCGTTTCAACTTTACCATTCGCTGATGCTAGTGCAGGAATATGGCGTGTGGGAAAAAGTTCTCTTCGGCACCGATTACCCCTTCACCACGGCAAACGATTCCGTGACGGGCATCCGACAGCTCAACGACATGCTCGCAGGGACGAAACTGCCGCGGCTGAAAGCGGACGCGATCGAAGCCATGATCTACCGCGATAGTTTGCGGCTCTTGGGCATTGCCTAGCCCTTTTCCGTTTGCACGGCGGGGCCAAGTTCTTTGGCGGCTTGCGGAACGGCGGCGGTTTCGGGCGTGACAAGCCCCATCGAGACTTCAAAATCTTTCAGAGCTTGATCGGCCATCGCCTTTTCGGCGGCTTGCTCGCGGTGAATGTCTTCGACGCCCTCGCCGGAAAGGTCGGCGGCGACACGGGCCTTGGCTCGATTCAAGCCGATTTTGTCCTGAATTACTTGCTCGATCTGCCCGAAGTCGGTCGTGACGTCGATTTGAAAGCTGCTGGCCAGCTTGGCCATTTCGGCCTCGGCCCGGCTCATTTTCAGTTCGGCGTCGTACTTCTTGATGCGGTTTTGTATTTCGGTCAGCCGGCCGCCGGCGTGCTTGATCTTGGTAAGATTGTTGTTGTAGGCGTCTTCGTGCATGCCGAGCTGCGACTGGTTCTCGGCCAATGAATCCTGGGCCTTTTTCAATTCCAGCGCGAAGCGCGCGGCGGTATCGCGATCGCCGGCTTGCAGATACGCCTTGATCTTGCCTTGCAATTGGTTGATGTGTTGCTGATCGGCCGCCACCTGGCGGTTGACGCGTTCGACCAAGGCTCGATATTGCTCCAATCCTTCGCG
>DASVGM010000416.1:0-4466 GCA_036379555.1 Pirellulales bacterium
CTTCCGGGCGAAAGTTGATCAGCTTGCCGTGCGCCAGGTCCGTCAGCAGCAGGTAATTCACGAGCTGCGCCCGATGGCGGTCGTGAAACGCTTCGGCCGTTTTGATCTCGAAGATCGCCCCGTCGCCGACAAGCAGGTCAATGAAATAGACCTTTTTGAAGTCCCCGAAGCGGACCTCGACCGGCAATTCGACCCGCGCGTCGGCGCAGCGATGAGCTAATTCCGCCTGGTAGATGCCTTCGTCGAACAACCGTCCCAGCTCGCGATGAATGTCGAACGCCTGCCGCAATACCTCGAAGGCGATGCGGCCGAATTCCAGTTGAGAGAGCCTTCTTAGTGGGGAATCAAGGGTGATCGGCATGAGGAGGAGGGATCGGACAAAAAAATGAGGGACAAAAATATAAGGAAGAAGTCATTTGAATCTATCCTGCCGCGTTGCAGCCGAGAACCGTCCATCTCTCTTCATTTTTTTGTCCCCCATCTTTTTGTCCGATCCTGAGCGGCTTCGCGGATCAAGAATTGTTCCCCCCTAACCGCAGGCGCACCGTCATCTCACGTCCGCCGCGCAGCACCGTCAACGTCACTTCATCGCCGGGATGCTTGTTTTCAACCGCGGTCAAAAACTCGTCGGCCGTGGTGACTTTTACGCCATCGACCGCCACGATGGTGTCGGCGGCGCCGCGGTCGATGCGATACTCCATGAACGGCCCGCGCTGCCGCCGATAAATTCGCGGCCCTTGCAGCCCGGCCTTCTCGGCGGGACCGCCCGGCTCGACCTCGGCGATCATCAGCCCGCCTTCCGTTTCATAAACTTTGGCGATGCCCACGTCGGGCCGCACCACGCGCCCTTTCTCGATGAGTTGCGGCGCCACGCGCGTGATGCCGCTCACAGGAATGGCGAAACCCACGCCGGTGTTTTCGCCCGTGTGGCTGGCGATGGCCGTCGTCATGCCGATCAGCCGGCCGTGGCTGTCGAGCAACGGCCCGCCGGAGTTGCCGGGATTGATGGCGGCGTCGGTCTGAATCAGCGACTTGAGCAAGCGGCCCTCGCGGCCGGGCAGGCGGCGGTTGAGGCTGGAAATAATGCCGGTCGTCAGCGTGCGCTCCAGGCCGAAGGGATTGCCGATGGCAAACACGCGTTGGCCGACCTTCAAATGCGCTGAATCGCCCATAACAACGGGAAACAACAGTGCCGCCGGGGCGTCGATGCGCAGCACGGCCATGTCGGTCGCGGCGTCGGAGCCGACGAGTTTGGCGGCGTGGGCGCTGCCGTCAAACAGCGTGACTTCGATCAGTCGGGCGTCTTCGATGACGTGGAAATTGGTGAGAACGTGACCCTTTTTGTCCAGCACCGAGCCGGAGCCCGCGCCTTCGGTGGGCGTCTCGGCGAAAAAGAAATCGCCTTCGCGCACGCCTTTGGTATTGATGTTCACCACCGAGCGGTTGACATGGTCGTAAACGGTGATGTTGGCGCGCTCGTCGGGCGTGAACTCGTCAAGCGTCTCGTTTGCGCGAGGCGCGGCGGGTCGCTCGGGCGGGTGCGACGCGGCCGGCTTTTCCGCCGCCGGCAAAACGGGGTCATGGCCGGATAGCGCCAGTGCCGCGATGGCGCCCAGCAGGGCTGCCGCCAACAACGATAGGGTCTGTTTCATGGATAATCTCGCACCAAAGTGTGGTGGAAGGATTGTGTGTGTCTGCCACTGCCATCATAGCGTTTAGGCCGGTCGAGCCAAACACGATCGTCGCCCGCCCCCGGAACGAGCGACATAAATCGCCTTGCCGCACTCTGTAAGGTTTACCTAATTCATCCAGTTTCCGCACTCCGATAACACGATGCCAACTTGCACGGAGAAGAAAAGAGTGATGATGAAACGATCGTGGCGGAGTTTAGGATTGTTGTTGGCCGGCATGGCGTTCTCTTTTTTGGTGTTGCGCGCCACCACGCCTTCCGCGCGCAGGGCGACGAGCGTCGCACACAAGAGCGTGCCGGCGGTGGACATCGCCGAGATGCCGCTGCCGGCCAAATCGCGGCCGCCCGCCCCCGGCGACGAACGCGCGCAGGCCGCTTTCGCGCACCGCGCGGTTGCGATGAGCGCGGTTGTAATTGTCTTGCCGATCTTGGCGGTTGAGGAAGCGACGGCGCCGTCGGCGGATGAATCGTCGTCGTTGATTTCAGCGCGCCGTATCGGCTGGAGCGGTTGCCTGGCATACGCCAGCGGTCGCGACCATCTCGGTGGCCCGCGTGTCATGCGGCAATTAAAACCGGGGTTGCCCGAGCGATTATTGCTAAGCGCGATCAGCAACCTGGTTGAACAAGCGCTTTACGCCACGTCGGCCGGCGCCGATGCGCTCTGCCCCGACGCATCCGCCGACGACCGCACGCCCAGCCTGGCCATTGACTCCGCTCGAGCGAAGTCCGGCCGTTGAAGCTGGCCTGCCGGGCGGTTAAGCTATACCGCACGCGGGCCAAAATGAGGCTAGTGCCTTGTCCAGACTAGATTTTCGGGTTCGACTCGACTGGAGGATGGGCCTCCTGGCCCGTCACGTTCGCTTGGTGACGGGCTAGGAAGCCCATCCTACACTGCGGTCGTCACGCGGCACCCCAAAATTTAGTCTGGACAAGGCACTAGGTCGTCAGAGGAAGCGACCAAGGAAGGTCGCTCCACGGAGAGGCGACGGCCAGACTTCTTACGAAGTCGGCCACGGGCCGATAAAGAATCCGCCTGCACCAGCAACTATTCTAATGAGGGAAAACGGGCATGCCGGCGCCGACCATCATTGCCGAACTTGTCGAACGGTTTGAGCGCAACCGCGATTCATACCAGGCGAGCGGCTATAACGAGACGCAGCTCCGCCGTGAATTTCTCGATCCGTTTTTCAAAGCCCTCGGCTGGGACGTCGACAACGAGCGCGGCCACGCCGAAGCCTACAAGGACGTCATCCACGAAGACGCCATCAAGGTGGGCGGCGCCACCAAGGCGCCCGACTATTGCTTTCGCATCGGCGGCCGGCGGATTTTCTTTCTCGAAGCCAAAAAGCCCGCCGTCAATCTTCGCGACGACGTGAGCGCCGCCTTTCAACTCCGCCGCTACGCCTGGAGCGCCAAGCTGCCGCTCTCCATTCTGTGCGACTTTGAGGAGTTGGCGGTTTACGATTGTCGCATCAAGCCCGACAAAAACGACAAACCCTCCGTCGGCCGCGTGCTTTTCTTCAGCTACACCGAATACAGCGACCGCTGGCAGGAGCTGGCCGGCGTCTTCTCGCGCGAGGCCGTGCTCCAAGGCTCGTTCGACAAATTCGCCGAAAGCACCAAGCTCAAACGCGGCACCGCCGAGGTCGATACCGCCTTTCTACAAGAAATCGAATCGTGGCGCGATTTGCTGGCCCGCAACTTCGCCTTGCGCAATGCCGACCTCAGCCAGCGCGACCTGAACTTCGCCGTGCAACGCACGATCGACCGCCTGATTTTTTTGCGCATGTGCGAAGACCGCGGCATTGAAGACTACGGGCAGCTTATGACGCTGCTCAACGGCGAGGCGGTTTATCGGCGGCTGTTGGAGATTTATGACCGCGCGGACGAGCGATACAATTCCGGCCTGTTTCACTTTCACGCCGAGCGCGGCCGCGCCGAGCCGCCCGACGAGTTGAGCACGCGGCTCGCGCTCGACGACAAACCGCTCAAGGAGATCATCCGCGGACTGTATTACCCCGACAGTCCTTATGAGTTTTCGGTATTGCCCGCCGAAATTCTGGGGCAGGTTTACGAGCAGTTCTTGGGCAAGGTGATTCGTTTGACCGGCGGGCACCGGGCGGTGGTGGAAGACAAGCCGGAGGTGAAGAAGGCGGGCGGCGTCTTTTACACGCCGGCGTACATTGTCGATTACATTGTGCGTGAAACGGTGGGCAAGCTGGTGGAGGGCCGCGCGCCCAAGCAGGTTTCCAAACTGCGCGTGCTCGACCCCGCCTGCGGCTCCGGCTCGTTTTTGGTGGGGGCGTTTCAGTTTCTGCTCGACTGGCATCGCGACTGGTACGTCACCGCCGGCGCGGCCAAGCACACCAAGGAGATTTATCAAGGCGCCGGCGGGCAATGGCTTTTGACCACGGCCGAGAAGAAGCGGATTCTGCTCAACAACATTTACGGCGTCGATATCGACAGCCAGGCGGTGGAAGTGACGAAGCTTTCGCTGCTGTTGAAGGTGTTGGAGCGTGAGAACCGCGAGAGCCTGGAGCGTCAGTTGCGGCTGTTGCACGAGCGCGCCTTGCCCGATCTGGGCGGCAACATCAAGTGCGGCAACTCGCTGATCGGACCGGATTTTTACGACCAACGGCAGATGACGCTGCTCGATGAGGAGGCCCAATACCGGATCAACGCTTTCGATTGGAAGGCGGAGTTTCCGGGGGTGTTCAAGGGCAAGGAGGGTGGTTTCGACGCGGTAATTGGGAATCCACCGTATGGCGCTTATTTG
>DASVGM010000417.1:0-8877 GCA_036379555.1 Pirellulales bacterium
TAGGGTGGGCATTGCCCACCACGCCAGCCAATAGACTTTCCACGTTCATGATTTTCGCAAGCCGTAAACCAGCCAAGTACGGTCCCGCTCCTGATCGCCGCCGTAGACGGCGATGGTGGGCAATGCCCACCCTACTGTGATGATTGTTGTGATGTCGCCGGAGCTTCCACCTTCCAGGGGAACCAACTCGTCGGCAGGCCCAAAAAGTTTCCCTGCGGATTGATGTAACACAAGATGTAGTAGCCCAGCGCCAGACCAATAAAGCCAGAAATCGCCAGGCCCGTGAGCGCGACCAAGGCCTCCGATTGTCGTTTGGGAGGCCGCGCCTTCCGCGGAATGGATGTGGCGCCGGCGGCGGGCATCGCCGGCGATTGTGGAACCGGCGCGGCAACCGCGGTCGGCGGCGACACGGCATACGGCGTCATTGGCTGCACGGCGGCGGCCACGGGCAGCGGTGCGGAAACTGCCGCAGGCGCGGCGGCATACACCGGCGCTGGCGCCAGCGGCGCGGTTTGAGCTGTAGGCAAGCTGGCGGCGGCCAGGGGAATCGGTCTCAGCGACGCCGCGGCGGGCGCCGCCGCCGGTTTGGCCGCGGCAGCGACATGCTCGGCGTCGGCCACCGGCGCGAAGGCGGAGGCCTTGGAGTGCTTCAGCTCTTCCGCGATGATCTCCGCGAAAATGTCCATGCCGCCGTCGCCGCTGATCACTTGCTTCCAACGCGACATGCGCTCGTCGGAAAGCGAACCCTCACGCTCAAGTTGTAAGGTCACTTCGCGATTGGCGCCGGGCACCACCGCCGCCACCTTTAAGCGGCCGTTCGTGGCGTATTCATAGGTGATTTCCACGGGCCAGCCCGCCGGCAGGCCGGGCGGCAGATCGCGCAGCGCCGTGCGGCCAATCGCCGTACACTCGCTGGGCGTCGAACTTTCACCCTCCAACACCTGCACCACAATCGAGCGCTGGTTCTCCGTTTTGGTGACGAAACGCTCTTTTACCTTGGCCGGCAGCGGCGTGTTGCGCGGAATCACAATCACGTTGCGCTTGCGCGCGGTTCCGGGTTCAACGCCTTCAATGCCGAGGCTGTGAGAATTGATGTTGGTCACGCTGAAAGCCGGCGGTTTCAGGCTGTCGGGCTGCGTGGCCAGCAGATAGCCGGCATAAATCGCCGCGCCGCGGGCGACCGCTTCATCAGGATGCACGTTGCGGTCGGGCGTGAGGCCGCTCAACTCTTGCAGCATGCGGCCGACCATCGGCATGCGCGTGGCGCCGCCCACCAGCAGCACGCGGTTGACATCGGCCCAGGCCAAACCCGCCACGCCCAGCACCTGCCGCGTGGTATAGGACGTGCGCTCCAGCAGATCGGAGGTGAGCTGCTCGAACAAATCGCGAGTCAGCTTCACAGTCGTCGAGCTGCCGGCGTGATCGACGCGAACGGTGGCGTTGTGCCGCGCGCTAAGCGTGCGCTTGGCCTCCTCCACTTCATGCAACAGCCGCTGCAAACTGGCCGGATTGGTACGCGGGTCTTCGCGATGCTCTTGAATGAAGGCGCCGGCCGCGTGATCGACCAGTCGCTGGTCCCAATCGCGGCCGCCCAGCCGCACGTCGCCATCGGTCGCCAGCGTGCGCAGGTCGCCCGGCCGCATGTCGAGAATGGTCACGTCAAACGTGCCGCCGCCCAGGTCATACACAAGCACCTTGAGCGGCTTTTGCACGTCGCCGGTGGTGGTCAGATAGCCCAGTTCCTCGCCAAAAGCCAGCGCCGCCGCGGTCGGTTCGTTTACCACGTCAAGCACGGGCAGGCCGGCCATGCCGCCGGCGTCGGCGGTGGCTTTGCGGCGCGGCTCATCGAAGAAGGCGGGCACGGTAATCACAGCCCGAAAATCAGGGCCCAGCGCGCGCACGGTATCGGCCTTCAGCTTCTTCAGCACCCAGGCCTGAATGACCTCCGGCGGCATGTATTCGCCGCTGATCGTTCGCGAATAAACCGGGCTGCCCATGTCGCGTTTGACGCACTCGGCGAAGCGCGTGGGCTTGAGCGGGCCGCTCTTCTTGGCCTCCTTGCCGACGATCACTTCGTTGTCTTCAAACAACACGACGCTGGGGGTGAGAAAATCGCCCTCGCTATTGGCGATCATGGCCGTCTTGCCCGACTCTGGCAGCCAGGCAACGGCGGAATAGGTGGTTCCCAGGTCGATCCCGACCGCACGACTTTTTGACATACTTCTTCCAGCGCAGGAGCGAGAAAAGGGGCATCATGCCAACTGCCCCGCACCGCCAGGCCGGACGGCCGCACGAGCCTTTCAGGCTAATTCATGGCGCGGCGGTTGTCCACCCGGCGGTTATCCGGCGCTGCAATTCAACCGGAGGGACCGGTTTATCGGCCACGCGCTGTCCCACGGACGTGGCAGTGGTTGACGGCAAGGGCGGTGCGAAGGAGCTATCGGTGCGGCAGTATCTTCGCCCAGTCCAACCCTGGCCTGTGCAAAACGATCGCGTTTCATACAGGACACCATCAACGGTTTGACGTGAGATTTGTTCCGCACCGCCACCACCGGCTTCGCGCCGGTGGCGCGATGATTGACCGCTAGAAACTTCGGGTTGGTGTCAGTTCACACGTCGGCGTTTGATGCGCGTCAAGGCGTGGGTGTTCCCAGATACGCTTCCAGCACCAGCGGATCGCGGCGGACGGCTTCCGGCGAGCCCGCGGCGATCACCCGGCCGCCGGCAAGCACGACGACGCGATCGGAAATGCCCATGACAAGATTCATCTCGTGTTCGATCAACACGATGGTGATGCCCGCATGGCGCAAGCGGCGAATCAACTCTCCCAGCCGCGCCTTTTCGGTGGGATTCATACCGGCCGCCGGCTCGTCAAGCAATAAAAGCCAGGGACGCTGGCCGAGCGCCCGGGCGATCTCCAGCCGCCGCCGATCGCCATAGGCCAGTTGGCCGGCCGGAAACTGCGCCACGGCCCGCAGGCCGACCAGGTCGAGCAGTTGTAACGCCGCAACTTGTGGTTGGCGGCGCCCTTGTGATTCGCAGGCCACCAGCACGTTTTCCAAGACGCTCAATCGTGAAAAGAGCCGTAGGTTTTGGAACGTGCGCGCCACCCCCGCCGCCGCCACCACCTCCGGCGTCCAACGCGTCCGTCTCCAGACAGAAATCATACCAAGCGCCCCCAACAACAAGCCCGACAGCGTGGCGATGTAGGTCCGCCGCCGCCGCGCGTGGCCCGCCTGGGCTAGTGAAATCAACAGTTCGCGACGGTCGGTGGCCGCCTGGCGGCTGGCGAACGTCGGCCCTGGGTTCGCGGAGGCAGCGCCGTTCACGAGCAACCAGTTGTTCCTCGAACGGATCACTTTTAGATCCGCGGGCGGCGACCGGCGGAGCCGTTCGTATTGGTCGCGAAGATGCCGCGCCTGCCGAAGCGTCTCAACGGTATTCAGCAGCGTGCCGCCATCAGCGGCGACGATGTTCCAGCGTCCGAGGCTGCCGCGTTCGATGGCCAGTTCGCCGCGCCAATAGCCGGCGGCGCCTTCATACATGGCGCTGCGGCTAAAGGGCGCGGGTGAAAAATGATGCGGCCTGCGGATGGCGGCGCGCCACAGGCCGTTGACGTTCAGAGCTAGAGAGCCACACACGGCCGCGGTCAACATCGCCACACCCAGGCAAGCCCAAGTGGTTGCCATCCGCCAACCGCGCCGCACGTCGCGGCCCGCCACCAAGATCATGCCTCTGGTTGGCGTCAAAACACCGCTGACACAATTGAAGAGTGTCGTTTTTCCGGCGCCGTTGGGGCCAACGATCGACGTGATGCTGCCACGCTCGATCGCCAAATCGAGAGACGCAATCGCGGTCAGGCCGCCGAACCGAGCGGCCAGTTCACGGATCTGGATCGCCGGTGGTTCCACTCGTGTTTGCTATTTCACCAAGGCACGTTGGCGTCGATTCGTGTAAACGACATCAATTTCGTCAATATAGCCTACAACGCCCGCCACGCGACGGCAAACGGCCTGACACAGTTGCTTCTCGTAAAAGCTGGAAACTCGGCCGCGGACAGTGACGGCGCCGTTGTCGGCCTCGACCGCCAACCGGCGAAGGCCCGGCACATGCCGGTCATGTAAAAAGTTCACGACTCGACGCTCCAGGTCGCGATCTTTCGTTTGCGAAACCGTCTCTGTAATAGCCTGCATGCCTAATGTGCTCCTATTCAAAAAGGGAAGACATTACATAACTGCAAGGCCCATGCCAAGAGGTTTTATGAGTGGACTTAGACTGGCGACCGGCCTGGGCAAGCTCTGACGCCGGGCAGCGAAATCCGTGGGAGTTTTTGCCGTAAACCAATGGCATATCATGGCTTTTTGCTAAGTCGGCTGCAGGACGTTGGGCGCGTTTTCGCGGCCAGCGAAATCGAACCGGCGGCGTGCGAAGGGCGCGCTTACCAATTGTAAAACGCACACTGTTTGCGCGTGTGGCGTTCAACCTTTAAGCGGCGCGCGTCAGACCACTACGGCCTGTTTTGAGCATCGGCGACGCGCGTGTCGTCGACCAAAAAAACAGTTTTGAGCATCGGCGACACGCGTGTCGTCGACCGAAAAAAACGGTTTTCATTGAAGAACGAGCATCAGGTGCCGTAGCTTTGGGCACCACGGAAAACAAACGCGAACGATTCGTTCAGCCGCGCAGCGGCGAAAGAGCACTTGGTGCGCCACCTCTTTCGCCGCCTACGCGGCTTGCCTAATCTGCCTCATGGATTCCGTGGGCTTACGCCCACGGCTAAACTCTTTCGCCGCTGCGCGGCTGACGCGAGAGATGTGTAGAACAACGAGGGGCAAGCCCCGATCGCGATCGAGCCGGCCCGCTCCGCCTGGCCGCTACTTGCCCTGACCGGCTGTGGCGGTTAGGCTAATTGACTGCCTTCCATAAACTATGCACGAGGTTGCCATGAGCCAATTCTCTCGCCGTCGTTTCTTGCAAGATTCGTTGCTGGCCTCCGCCGCCACCGCGGTCGCCGCGTTGCCTGCCATTCAAGCCGAAGCGGAAGAACGCCGCCCCACAACCGGCGCCAACGATCGGTTGAGTGTGGCGGTGATCGGCGTGAATGGACGCGGCACGAGCCACTTGGCGGCGTTTTCCGACGCCGGCCGGTATAACACCGAAGTCACCTATATCTGCGATGCCGACGAAGCTGTCGGCCAAAAACGTGTCGCCGAGATCGCCAAAAAGCAAGAGCATGCCCCGCGGTTCGTGCAGGATTTGCGCAAGGTGTTTGACGACCCGAACGTCGATATCGTGAGCATCGCCACGCCCAACCATTGGCACGCCTTGGCCGCCATCTGGGCCATGCAGGCCGATAAAGACGTCTACCTGGAAAAACCGGTCAGCCACAACGTCAGCGAAGGCCGCCGCGTCGTCGAAACCGCCCGTAAACACAAACGTATCTGTCAAACCGGCACGCAATGCCGTTCGGCCGGCGGCACCATCGCGGCCATCGACTACGTGCAGTCGGGCAAGATCGGGCAAGTGAAGGTGGCGCGCGGGCTTTGCTACAAACGCCGCGACAGCATCGGCCCCAAGGGCACGTACACCGTTCCCGCCACGGTGGACTATAACCTGTGGCTGGGGCCGGCCCCGCAGAAGCAGCCCGGCCGGCAACGATTTCACTACGATTGGCACTGGTTCTGGGACTACGGCAACGGCGACCTGGGCAACCAGGGCATTCATCAAATGGACATCGCCCGCTGGGGCTTGGGCCTGCCCGGACTTTGCCAGAGCGTGTTCAGCTACGGCGGCCGCTTCGGTTATGAAGACGCCGGCGAGACGGCCAACACGCAGACGATCGTGCATGACTACGGCGACAAGCAACTGGTGTTTGAGGTGCGCGGGTTGCCGACCGACGCTTTGCGGGGAGCGAAAGTGGGGGTCATTTTTGAAGGCAGCGAGGGCTTTGTCGTGCTCACCAGTTACGAGGCGGGAGCGGCCCTGGATCGTGATGGCAAGCTCATCACGGCGTTCAAGGGCAATGGCGACCATTTTGCCAACTTTGTCGACGCCATGCGCAGCCGGCGTCGCGAAGATTTGCGCGCCGAGATTGAAGAGGGGCATCTTTCCAGCGCGCTTTGCCACCTGGGCAACATCGCCTATCGCCTTGGTTCCGCGGCGCCGATGGGCGAAGTGCGTGAGCGGTTGAAAGACCACGCTGGCGCCACCGCCGATTTCGATCGCCTGGCGCGGCATCTGGCCGATCAAAAAGTGCCCGACACCACGCTCATGCAGTTTGGGCCGCCGTTGGAGTTTGAATCGGCGGTCGAGCGTTTTGTCAACAATTCGCCGGCCGACGCCATGCTCACGCGCGAGTATCGCCAACCGTTCGTCGTACCCTCGACGGGCGAGGTATAGCAGCGCTCTCAAAACAGGTCCGTGGGGCGGGCCGCCGGCCCGCCTGACGTTGAAGACGGCTGGCGATCCCGCTGAGCTTGTAGCCGACTTCGTGAGAAGCCGAGGCGTGCCAGCGGGTTACGGCCAGAATTCTCATGAACTCTGCTATGCAGTGTGCGCCGTTGCGCCGCGTTCCACGGCGAGGTAGACGTTGTACGCTTTGCCTTCGGTATCGCGAATCTGGCCGATGAACGGCACGTCGGGCACCTGCTTGGCAAAGACCTGCTTTTCTTCGTCCGATGAATAAACCTGGTAGAATCCGCCCGGCTGGAGTTGAAACCGGGCGCCCGGCGCCTCCGCGGCCAATGGTTCAAGTTCGCCCGTGGTCACGCCCAGCCGTTTGGCTAAAGCGGCTTGTCGTCGTTCGACGGCGTTCATGATTGCCCTTTCACTTTGTGCCTGCCCCGATACTTCTATTGTGGCTTACGAATTTGGTGACGGGCTAGGAAGCCCATCCGACACGGCGACCGCCCCGCGGCACCCGAAAACGTAGCGTGGGCAAAAGCACAAGGCAGCTCACTCCACGACGAGCGGCCGCTCATTCTTGGTCGCGCACGTTATCAGGGGGCGGTTGTGCGGGCGGCGCCGAATGTTCCGGTCGCGGCGCGCCGCCCGTCTCGAAGCGGGTGATTTGCCATGTCATGTCGAGGTGCGGTTCGCCCAAGATCAGCCGCTCATACCGGCGCGGATAGCCCAACTCGGCATCGAACACGGCGCGCAGCACCACGCGGCTGCCCGGCGAGGCGCCGAACCCTTCCGTCGGATCGTCGGCGCATTCAATGTCGTGCTCCACGACTTCAAACAGTCCCGGCACCGTCCAATAATACCAGGTTCGCGGCGTCGTCGGCCGCTGGTTGCAGAGCACCTGCGTCGGCTTGCCGTCGTGGACTTCAACGTGATAGCTGCTGGCGCGCCTGCCGGTCACCACGAGGTCCAGGCGATAATCGCCGGGTCCGTGGTTCTCCCATCGTTGCCGCGCGGCGGCCAAGGCCTCGCCCGTCAACACGGGCGCGGCCTGCCGCCGCGAAACCACGACCACAACCGCCAGCGCCGCCAGCGCCACAAAAACACCGCCCAGCACACCGAGTGCCAGATCGCTGGCGCGCCAGCGCCGCGGCGTCGAACCCGTGGCGGCGTTCTCAGGATGTGGGTTCTGTTGTTCGTTCATGGGCGAACGATTTGCCTTCCAAACGCTCGATGGTCTGGCGAATAGGGTCAGGAACCGGTTGCGATTTCTGGCTTTGGTAGTCGAAAACGACAATCGTCGAAGTGGCGTCGGCCACCACCTGGCGTTGCGCCTCGCTATAGATCAGATGATCCATCGTCAGGCTGCTGCGGCCGAGCCGCGTCACGCGCGAGGCGATCTGCACGTTGTCGGGATAGGTTACCGGGCGCCGGTAATTGCAACTGATGGCGGCCAAAATTGGACCGATGCCGGCCAGATCGCTGCGCGCGTTCAGTCCGAGTTGATTGAGGTATTCGATCCGCGCCGATTCGCACCAACGGAAATAGACCGTGTTGTTCACGTGGTTAAACGCGTCGTGGTCTCCCCATTGCACCGGCAGCCGAATCGCCACGGGAAAGTTCGCCAGCGCCGCGGCCAGCTCGGAAGGCATCATTTTTCTTTGTCTTTCAACCGGCTGATGTTATTGCAAGCGGACGCCGTAGTTTTTCAGGGCCGCGAGTTGCTCGTTCTTGGCCGCGTCGCTCAGCGGATTGTCGGCCAGAAAGAGCCGCAGGTAGGGGGCGAAACGCTTCTCGCCTTCAGCGTCGGCCTTGGCCGAGGCGACCAACGGCGCCAGGTCTTGAATCTTGTTGCGCTCCAGAAACAGCATTCGCAACTGCTTGAAGTTGCCGAGCACCGAGATATCTTGAACCTGGTTGTCAGACAGTTTCAATAACTCCAGACCCTTCAATTCGGCCAGCGGCGCGAGGTTTGCCACCTGGTTCTTCGCCAGGTAAAGCGACGACAGCTTGCCCAGCTTGGCCAACGGCGCCAGGTCGGCAATCTTGTTGCCGTCCAAATAAAGCGATGACAGCCGGTTGAGGGCCTCCAGTGCCGGCAACGCCGCGATTTGGTTGTTGGATAGTTCGAGATATTGCAACGCTTTCAGGTTGGCCAGCGGCGCCACGTCCGCGAGCTTGTTTTGCGACAAGTCGAGCGATTGCAGGTTGGCCAGGTTTTTAAGCGCGTTGACGTCGGCCACTTCGTTCTGGGCCAGATTGAGCAGCGCGAGATTGGTGCATTTTTCCAGGCCGGTGAGATCGCGAATTTGTTTTCCCCGCGCTTCCAGCACGAAGACCTTGCGCAGGTCGTCATCGGTCAGTTCGGTGTTGGGATCGCGTTTGTCGAACAGCGTCGCGCGAACCGCGGTTTCGAGATTCTTGTCGGGAAACGGCCCCGCCCAGGCGGCCTCGGCGGCCAGCAGCAGCGAAACG
>DASVGM010000418.1:0-4891 GCA_036379555.1 Pirellulales bacterium
TACGATCGGTCGAACGCCTATCACTATCGCGACTTTTTAATTCGCGCGTTCAACGCCGACATGCCTTACGATCAATTCGTGCGTTGGCAGTTAGCCGGCGACGAGTTGGCGCCCAACGATCCGCTGGCGTGGATGGCCACCGGCTTTTTGGCCGCGGGAGCGTTTCCCACGCAGTTGACCGAAGCGGAGTTTGAGTCGGCCCGGTACGACGAGCTTGACGACATGGTGGCGACCACCGGTGTGGCCTTTCTTGGTTTCTCGGTTGGCTGCGCTCGCTGCCACGACCACAAATTCGATCCCATTCGTAGCGACGACTACTACCGCTTGGCATCGTCGTTCACCACCACGATTCGCAGTGAGATCGAGGTCGATTTACAGCCGGGAGAAAACGCGCGTCGCCAGGCGGAGTATCAAGCGAAGCTCACCGCGGCCGGCCAGAAGATCGCTCACTACGAGCGTGAGGTCTTGCCTGGCAAGTTCGCGGCATGGCTGGCGGCGTTCAATCCCGATACGGAAAAACTCTCGACGTGGGAAGTATTAGAGGGCGAACTCACCTCCTCAGCAGGCAGCCGTTTTGAACGACAGGCCGATGGCTCTTATCTGGCTCAAGGCGCCGCGCCGCCGCAAGAGGTGATTACCTTCACCGCTGAAAGTCGCCGCACGGGCATTGCCGCGTTTCGCTTGGAGGCCCTGGCTGACAATTCCTTGCCGCAAAAAGGGCCAGGCCGCGCGCCCAATGGCAATTTCGCCCTGGGCGATTTTCAAGTTATCACGCAAAACGCCGCTGGTTCTTCGCCCGTCGCCATCAAGCTCGTGGCCGCCAAAGCCACGCATCAACAGAACGATAGCTCGCTTTCAGTGGCGGCCTCGATCGACGCCGACCCGATCAGCGGTTGGGCGGTCGATGGGCAGATTGGCCGCGATCAGGCCGCGGTGTTCGTCGCTCAAGAACCAATCGGCTTTGAGTCCGGCACGCGGCTGACCTTCAAACTCACCTTCAACCACCCCAATGCTCGCCACGCGATTGGCCGCTTGAGGATTTCGGTCTCACGTCAGGCTGACGCGCCGCCAGCCGTCGGCAATTCCGGGCCAGACGCCAAAGTGGTCGATGCCCTATTGCGGCTCAAGCAATCCAAGGCCACCGAGGGGCCTGACTGGCAGACGGCGCTCACCTGGTACAAAACCACCCTTGCCGATTGGCGGCAGCTTGAGAAGGGTCTGGCCGACTTGAAGCAAGCCGGGCCGGGTTTGCAGCTTAGCAAAGTGCTGGTCGCCAGCGAAGGGTTGCCGCACCTGCCGCACCACGCCGACGACCGCGGCTTTCCGCATTTTTATCCTGAAACCCATTTTTTGCGACGCGGCGACGTCAACCAAAAGGGCGACGTGGCCACGCCAGGTTTTTTGCCGGTCTTGCTGACGGCGGACGACGATGGCTCGCGCTGGACCGCCGCGCCGCCGTCCATCGCCGGTCTTTCAACTGGCAACGCCGCGCATGGCATCGCGCCGGCCGCGCATCAACCGACTTATCGCCGCACGCGCCTGGCCAATTGGCTGACCGACGTGGAGCATGGCGCCGGTCATCTCGCGGCGCGAGTCATGGTCAACCGGCTTTGGCAGCATCACTTTGGCCGCGGGCTGGTGGCCACGCCAAACGACTTTGGCGCGTCGGGCGAAGCTCCTTCGCACCCCGAACTGCTCGACTGGCTGGCACAAGACCTCGTGGCCCACGGTTGGCAACTCAAACGCCTGCACAAGCTGCTGATGACCAGCGCCGTGTACCTTGAATCGGCCGAGTACGACGCCGCTCGTGAGAAGCTTGACCGCGAGAATATATCGTACTGGCGCCGCGCCGCGCGGCGTTTGGAGGCTGAGGCGATTCGCGACGCCATGCTCAACGTGAGCGGGCAACTCGATCCGACGATGTACGGTTCCGGCACGCTCGATCAGAACATGCGCCGACGCGGCGTCTACTTCTTCATCAAACGCAGCCAACTCATTCCGATGATGATGCTCTTCGATTGGCCCGAACATCTGGTGAGCATCGGCCAACGCACCAGCACGACCATCGCCCCGCAGGCGTTGTTGTTTATGAACAGTCCGCAAGGCCGTAGCTACGCAGAGGGCTTCGCCGGGCGGTTGGCCGATCTTGATGACAGATCGTTTCTAGCGGCCGCGTACTCGATTGCCTTTGGCCGTGCGCCGAGCGAAAAAGAGTTGGCGTTGGCCGGTGAGTTTTTACGCAGGCAGGCCGCCGACTACATAGCGGCCGGCAAGGGCGACGCCGCGCGTCTGGCTCGCGTCGATTTCTGCCAGACACTGATGAGTATGAACGAATTTGTTTATGTGGAGTAAATGATGAACCTCCTCTCTCGCCGCCAACTTCTTTCCCGCGCCGGTTGCGGCTTTGGCCTGATCGGCCTGGCCGGACTGCTGGCCGACGAACGCTTGCTCGATCGCGCCGCGGCCGGCGATCTCGGCGCCCGCTCGCTCGATCCGTTGGCGCCGCTTTCGCCGCACTTTACCGCCAAGGCCACACGCGTCATCTGGCTGTTTATCAACGGCGGGCCAAGCCATGTTGATACGTGGGATTACAAACCCGCTCTTAGCACCTGGAACGGCAAGTCGATTCGCGAGTTCGACCCGGCCTTCAAGAATACCACCGGCTTTTTCAAGAACGCCGTGGGCAACTTGATGCAATCGCCGTTTGAGTTCACGCCGCGGGGCGAATGCGGCAAGAAAGTCTCGTCGATCTTTCCCAACCTGGGGCGACACGTCGATAAGATGGCCTTCATTCAGTCCGGCTATACGGAGTCGAACAATCACTCGCCGGCCCTGTTCGCCATGAACACCGGCGTGCCGCGCATGGGTCTGCCCTGCGTGGGCAGTTGGGTTACTTATGGCCTGGGCAGCGAAGGCCGCGACCTGCCGGGCTTCGTCGTGATGAGCGACCCCAAGGGCCGCGGCTTGCCAAAGGGCAGCGCCGCGAACTGGAGCGCCGGCTTTTTGCCGGGCGTCTATCAAGGCACGCACCTGCGGCCCACCGGCGACGCCATTGACAATCTGCACCGGCCGGAGCAACTCACCGAGTCTGCCCAGCGCAACCAACTCGATCTGTTGAAGCAGCTTAATGAAATCCATCACGAGCGTTTGGCGGCCGAATCGGAGTTGACGGCGCGGATCGAAAGTTTTGAGTTGGCTTACCGCATGCAGTCGGCCGCGCCCGAAACACTCGACCTGGCCCGTGAGCCGGCGCACATTCACGAGCTGTATGGCATTGGCGATCCGCAGTGCGACCATTTCGCGCGGCAGTGCCTGATGGCCCGGCGGTTGGTGGAGCGCGGCGTGCGTTTCGTGCAGATTTATTCCGGCGGCATGGAGAACCAGCGATCGTGGGACGGCCACATCGACATCAAGGGCAATCACGAGCAGTTCGCGGGCGAAACCGAGAAGCCGATCGCCGCCTTGCTGGCCGACCTGGCCCAGCGCGGCCTGTTGGACGAGACGTTGATTGTCTGGTGCGGCGAGTTTGGCCGTTTGCCGATCGCGCAGCTTGCCGAGAAGCCCGGCCGCGACCACAACCCGCACTGCTTCACGGCCTGGCTGGCGGGCGGCGGCGTGAAGGGGGGCGTGACCTACGGCGAATCGGACGAGGTGGGTTACAAAGCGGCGGTGAACCGCGTACACCTAAACGATCTGCACGCCACGATTCTGCATCTCTTGGGCATCGACCACACGCGATTGACCTACAAATACAACGGCCGCAACTTCCGTCTGACCGACGTGGCCGGCGAGGTGATCCGGGAAATTTTGGTTTAGATGCTTTGGTCCATGCCGACGACGGCCGCGGCGTACTGCAAGGCCGCCCGAATATGTTCAGGTTTGAGTGTGGGATAGTTATCGAGCAGTTCGTCAAAGCTCATGCCCGTGCCGAGTTCTTCCAGCATGTGTTGAACCGTTAGTCGCGTACCCTTAAACACGGGCTTGCCCAACATGACATCCTTGCGCTCTTCAATAAAATCCTGCCATTGAACGGTCATCTCTCCCTCCAAATATAGCAACCGCTCCGCGCGTTCGACAAAGGTGGCAAATGGAGCGACGTAAAACCCGAAAGCAGTTGAGTTGTCTTTTTTTGCGGGTTCGCACGCTGGCTTTGGTTCGGCTACGAAAACCACAGCCAGTGATTGTAGGCTCCGGGACCGGATTCGAGAATCCCTCGCGCCGCCTACAACTCGATGATCAGGTGCGGCGACACGTCAAATCGTGTCTGCTGGTCGGTGGATTTGATGCCAAGCGGGAGGTCGGTGTCGATGGTGACGACTCGGTTCTGTTGGAACTGGAATTCTGGTCGCCGCTTTCGTCAAACGTCGTCGAGAGATGCCTCGCATTTCAGCGGCGTATCTATACTTCACGCGGCTAAAAATGAGGCCGTCGAAAGTAGCAGGCACACTCCGTGTGCCGTAGCGTTGGGCCGAGGATTTATCCATTCATGCGCGTTTCGCCGGCGCGACGCCCTAACTGACGCTGCTGCGGCACACGGAGTGTGCCTGCTACTTTGTGCCGTTCGCCTCGCCTCGGTTTGGCCCGCGTGAAGTATAAATCTATACACGCCGGAGAAGGCCGCGTGGCCGTCGAGGCAACCTGGAAATGTGGAAAAACGTGTCATCTATGCGGTTTTCGTGTCATCGATGTGTCATCTATGCGTTTTCGCATGTCATCTATGTGTCATCTATGCGTTTTTGATAGGTTCCGACTCGTGCGCGCTCAACAATATCCAAGTCCAGGCGGCGCCGCGGCCGAATCCTTCGCGGAAAAACGGCCACGCCCGCCGCGAACTTGGTATTTTCGCCAGTATGGTCTGTTCCAGTTCTTCGCGCGGCGAGGGGTCTTCCAT
>DASVGM010000419.1:0-8865 GCA_036379555.1 Pirellulales bacterium
TGCGGATCCCGGCTGCTCGGATCAGTTCTCGCTCAAGGTCGAGCAACGGGCCATTTTGCGAGAGTCTGGCCAAAATGCTGTCCGTGGATGAATTCAATGCGGGCTGGTGCGACATGAGTACGGCTCTCTGAATGGGGGTGAATGTTCTTGCCCGCGTTGCGAAACGAACCTAAAATCATTGATGTCATGCTACCCCTGAAACTCAAACCTCTACCCGTCGCGCCCGCTCGTCCCGGCGACTTCGGCGCCCGGCTGGCCGGCGACTCGCTGCTCGTTCCAGAACAGGTCTTGAGCGCGCTGGAGACGTTGGCAATTCGCAACGGCGTCGAGCTGGTATCTTATGTGAACGCATTTCCGTCTTCAGTGGCAGCGGCGCTCGGATGGTCCGCCGATGAGGTGGTTCGCGCGCGTGCCTCCTTGGTCAGCACCCTACATGGTGTGTTGCCCGATGACATTCTCAATCCGTCGCCCGTTCCGCTGCGCGGCTTTGGCGCGCTGCCGCCTGGCGCAACCGACAAGAGGCATCCAAGTTGACGGTTTTTTAGATCGAACTTCAATCGACGTTCAATCGTTTTTCTTAATAACCTCGCGTGATGGCGGGAAAAGGAGGATGGCTTCCTAGCCCGTCCAGTTCTTTAGTGACGGGCTAGGAAGCCCATCGTCCACGACGCCGCGCCCCGAAATTACGCAAGGTTTTTTAGCGTCGCTGACGGCCCCGAGGCGTGCTCGTGGTTCTCCCCCGCGAGTGCGGTTTGGCGTTTTCGGTCGATGACCGCCACTGCCAACGAACCGCGCCGCCGTCGGCGTGGAATTCGATCAACTTCTGCCGAAGGTTCAAGCTGTAGACGGCGTTCGCCAAGTGAGCGGGGTCGGAACTGTCCGGCCGGCCATTAAGCGGCTTGTCGATTCGGGCTCTCCAGCCACCCAATTCCAACGCTTTGAGCACCGTCGCCAGGTTGTGCCCTTGAACGGGCAAGCGGAGGATCACGACGCCCGCCACGCTCAGCTCGCGGAGGTCGGCGTCGTAGCTGGGAAGGAGAGGCGAGCGAGATGGCGATGGAGAAAACGCGAAAGCAGGCGACGGAATGCCTGTTGTTGGGGTCGTTGGTTGCACGCCTTCGCCCGGCGGTCTTGCAGAGAGCGAAGCTTCGATGACAGGCGCCGATTGAGCTTGTTTGGTCACCAAGGCGAGGCCGGCGTCAGTGAGAAGAAGTGGAGAACGCGGACCAAGCCGAGGTTTTGTAGTCGAGCGCTGCGTGGCACGCGAGCCGCTCTCACCGCCGCTCTTTCCCGATGGCAAGGGAAGCAACGTGACGAGCTCGCGGGTAAGAAGGAGTTGGCAGCCGGCCGGGGTGAGGCCAAGGGCGCGCAAGTCGGCGAGCGTCAGGGCTGTTTGCCAAGGATCGTCGCCCCGCGACAGCGAAAAAAGCAGACGCTCGGCGAGATACGCGAGCGCTGAGATGCATGCTGAGGGGATTGATGCGCCTGTGGCGGCAGGCGGCGGAACGTCAAGTTGACGCTGAAAAGTGCGCGCATGGTTGCTCTTTTTCATGATATTGGTACTGCCTACGGCTGAGGGGTGAGGATAGTTGGGTTGGCGGAACGCTTCCGAAGGCGTTCCCTACCGCGATTGCCGGTTTGCGCGCGGGGAATCACCACATACATCCGAACTCTGGGCTGCGTCGGGGCCGGTTGGAATTCCGTCCGCTGGAACGCGAACGGCCAAGAACCGGGCCCTCAAAGACGGCGAACGAGGGTGCATGAAAAGCGCGACGCTGCTTGATCGAAGGCAGTGCCAGGGGAGTCGCAAACTGACAAGAAACGCCCCCCTATCTAACTAATCGCAATCCGCGCCTAAAAGCGGACAAAAATTCCAACGAGATTTCTAAAAACAACCACAATGGGTGGTTTTGAAATCATGAGCCGCGATCGATCGCTACCTTTTGTCGGTGATCCTTTGTCAGAGGCTATCCGAAAACTCGGATTTCGCCGTGGCGGCGTATCGTGGGGCGGCTCGCCGAGCCGTCTTTTGCAGTCAGACGGGCCGGCGGCCCGCCCCACGGCGAGTTTTCGGATGGTCTCTCAGTGGTCGGTGATCGGTGAGGCATGGCGGGCGGACGCGTGGTACCGTGCCGAGTTGCGCACCTGCGGGGAAAAACGCTGGTTTTGAAGCCTTATGGGAACGCCAAAACGAACTTGACCGCTGCTGGCAGGGTATCTATAAGAGCACGCGATCTACTGCCTGCGGCCGAATTCGCCACGTGGCAAGGAAGAAACCAGGCAAGGATGCCCGCTCAACCGCACTTTTCCGCCCCCGCAACCCTTTCCAACTCGCCGGATGCGAGCGCGGCTTCCGCGCTGACCACATCCGCGGCGCCTGCCTGCGCGGTCTGCGTCGATCTGGACGGCACCTTGGTGCGATGCGATACTCTCTGGGAATCGCTCGTGCTTTTGGCCAAGCGGCGGCCGTGGGAATTGCTGCTGGCGGTTTTTTGGTGCTGGCGCGGCAAGGCGTATTTCAAGCGGCAAGTCGCCTCGCGCGCGGCGCCCGATGCGGCGTTGCTTCCCTATCGGCCCGAAGTGCTCGAATCACTGCAGGTGTGCAAAGCGGAGGGCCGCACGATTTATCTGGCCACCGGCGCCGACGAGCAAATTGCCCGGCAGGTGGCGCGGCATTTGGCCCTGTTTGACGACGTGATGGCCAGCGACGGCCAGACGAACTGCTCCGGCGCCGACAAACTGGCGGCCGTCCGTCGCCGTTTGGATGGCAACAGCTTCGCATATTGGGGCGATTCGCGCGCCGATTTGCCGCTGTGGCAAGCGGCCGATGAAGCCTGCGTGGTGGCGCCCAGCGCCGGACTCTGGAAGGCCGTGCAAGCCGTCAGCGCATGCGCCCGAGTCGCCGCGCCGCGCAAACAGCTCATGAGACCGCTGGCGGCCGCGCTGCGCCCGCATCAATGGTCGAAGAATCTGTTGATCTTATTGCCGTTGTTTCTCTCACATCAGTGGCACAACCTGCACAAGGTCGCCCTGGCGCTGATCTGCTTCGTGGCTTTCTCCGCCGCGGCGTCGGCCGTCTACGTTATCAATGATTTGTTGGACATCGAAGCCGACCGCCGCCACCCGTTGAAACGCCGCCGGCCATTCGCCGCCGGCGAGCTTTCCATTCCGGCGGGCTTGTGCCTGGCGGCCATTGCCGCCGCGGTTGCCATTGGGTTGAGCGTGGCTTGCCTGGGGCCGATCCCGACGGCCTGGCTCTTTGGCTACCTGGCGACCACCACGGCCTATTCACTCGCGCTCAAGAAGCGAATTGTCATCGACGTGATTGTTTTGGCCGGACTGTATACGTTGCGCATCGCGGCGGGGGCCGCGGCGGTGAGCGTGCCCGTTTCCACCTGGCTCTTGGCCTTCGCCATGTTCTTTTTTCTCAGCCTGGCGATTGGCAAACGCTACATCGAATTGTGTCGCACGTCCGACGACTCGGAAACGACCTTGCCCGGCCGCGGCTACCGCGCCGACGACGCCCAATTGCTCGAACAAATCGGGCCGACCAGCGGCTACCTGGCGGTGCTGGTGTTTTGCCTTTACATCGACAGCGACGCCGTGGCGCGGCTTTACGGCCATCGCGATTTGCTCTGGCTGGTCTGCCCGATGTTGCTTTATTGGATCACACGCTTCTGGTTGCTGGCGCGGCGGCGTGAGATGCATTACGATCCTGTCGCGTTCGCGCTCAAAGACCGCTTGAGCTTGGCGGTCATCGCGGCGACCGCGGCCACCGTGGTTTTGGCGGCTTACTAATGCGATTTCGAACAGAAAACATCACGGGCTGGGGCAATTTGGCGGCGGTGCGCGCGCCGGTCTTCCGGCCGGATCGCATCGGCGATCTACGGCGAACCGTGGCGGAAAACCGCGGCACGCTCATCTCTCGCGGACTGGGCCGCAGCTACGGCGACGCGGCGGTGAACGCCGGCGGCGTGCTCTCCCACGTTTGCCTGAACCGCTTCCTGGCCTTTGACGAAGCCCAAGGAATTGTCGAGTGCGAAGCCGGAGTGACGTTCGACGAACTGATTCGCGTGTCGCTTGAGCGGGGATTTTTTCCCGCGGTCACGCCGGGCACGCGGCACATCACCGTGGGCGGCGCCATCGCGGCCGACGTGCATGGAAAAAACCACCATGTCGACGGCTCCTTCGCCCAATGCCTGCTCGACTTTCGACTATTGACGGCCGGCGGCGAAGTGTTGCGGTGTTCGCGCCAGGAGAATTCTCATATCTTTTGGGCGACGCTCGGCGGCATGGGGTTGACCGGCGCCATTGTCGACGCGCGATTTCGTTTGCGGCCGGTCGCGTCAGCCTTTCTCACGGTCGATTATCAGCGCACCGCCAACCTCGACCAATCGCTTGAAGCATTCAGCGCGGGCGACGCCGGCTACAACTACTCGGTCGCCTGGATTGATTGCCTGGCGCGCGGCCGATCGTTGGGCCGCTCCGTGCTCATGCGTGGAAACCACGCGGCGGCCAGTGAGTTGCGTAGCGTGGGCATTGCCCACCATGAGATCGCGGTGGGCAATGCCCACCCTACACCGCGTCGGCGTAAAAGCGTGCCGTGCTTTCTGCCCAATTTCGTGCTCAATCCTTGGAGCGCGCGGGCTTTCAACTCGCTGTATTACCACGGCCACCGCGATGAGCGGGCGCTGGTTGATTACGATTCGTTCTTCTATCCGCTCGACGCCGTGAGCAACTGGAACCGCATCTATGGCCGGCGCGGCTTTTTGCAATACCAGGCCGCGCTGCCGGCGGATGCCAGCCGCTTGGGCCTCATCGCGTTGCTGGAGGCCATTTCCTCATCGCGGCAGGCTTCGTTTCTGGCGGTGCTCAAGACGTTTGGCCCCGCCAATGCCGGCTGGCTCTCTTTCCCGCTCGCCGGCTCGACGCTCGCCGTCGACTTTCCGAACACCGGGCCCGCGCTGGCGCAACTGCTCGACACGCTCGATGAGATCGTCATCGCCCACGGCGGCCGAGTGTATCTGGCCAAAGACGCCCGCATGTCGCGCGAAAGCTTCGACATTATGTATCCCGGCGCCGATGAATTTCGCAACCTGAAGGCCGCGCTCGATCCGACCGGCCGATTCTCTTCCCACCTGGCACGGCGTCTGGGACTGTCGCCGGCCGCTTGCCAAAAGAGGGCCGCCGCATGAAAGAAAACATTTTGATCGTCGGCGCCTTGTCGGGCCTGGCGCGACCGATTGCCGATCAACTCGCGGCGCAAGGACATGCCCTGGTGTTGGCCGCGCGCGACGGCGAAGAGCTGCTGCGCATGCAAGCGGACCTGCGTGTGCGGCACCGTGCCAACATCACCATCGCGCCGTTCGAGGCCCTTGATTTTGACTCGCACGCCGGCTTGATCGAGCAGGCCGATAAGGCGTTTGCCGATGGGCTGACCGGCATCCTCTTCTGTGCGGGCTGGCTCGCCGATCAGCGCTGGGCGGCGGCCGATTTTGCCGCCGCGCGGCAGATGATCGACATCAACTTCACCGCGGCCGTCTCCGTGCTGAATCACGCCGCCAACCTCTTCGAGCCGCGCCGCCGCGGCTGGATTGGCGCGCTATCGAGCGTGGCCGGCGATCGCGGCCGGCTGAGCAATTATCTTTATGGTTCGACCAAAAGCGCCCTGAACGCCTACTTACAGGGACTGCGCCATCGGCTCACGGCCGCCGGCGTGACGGTCATTACCGTCAAGCCGGGCTGCGCCGATACCGCCATGACCTACGGCATGGAGAAGTTGCCCTTTTTGGTCGGCCCCGAGGTGATTGCCCGCGACGTTGTGCGGGCGATCGCGCGCCGCCGCTTAATCGTCTACACGCCCGGCATCTGGTGGCCGGTCATGACGATCATTCGCCTGTTGCCCGAGCAGCTTTTCCGCCGCCTGAAGATTTAAATAACCTTTCCTAATCGTAGGAAAGGGAGGATGGCCTTCCCAGGCCGTCCAGTTGGTGACGGGCTAGGAAGCCCATCCTCCAAGGCGCCGCGCGCCCCCAATGATCACGCAAGGTTAATGGGCGACTGCTCGTCACGTCAGCTTCAGCACCAGCCAGTCGCCCAAGCGCGGCGCAAGTTGCAGCAGGGCGAACAGCAGCCGCGCCGCGCGCGGCCGGATGATCTCCGGGCGGCGCGCCTCGCAGGCTCGGACAATCTCGTCGGCGAGTCGCTCGGGTGAAAGCGCCTTGGTGCGCACGCCCGCCCCCGGTCGCCAGGCGCTGTCAGGCAAACGCCCGCGCGCGGCGGCTCGTTCGGCTTCAGCGGACTCATGGCGCGGCTCGGTTCGGGCGATCGGTCCAGGGCAGACCAACAACACGTGCAACCCTTGATCGGCCAATTCCAGGCGAAGTTGCTGCGAGTACGCCGTGACGGCGAACTTGCTGGCCGAATACGCGCCGACCCACCGCGCGGCCGATTTTCCGGCCAGAGAACTTATGTTGACCAAATGCCCGCGCTGGGCCAAAAGATGCGGCAGCGCGGCATGCGTACATCTCACCAGGCCGAGCACGTTCAAGTCGAACATGGCGGCGAAATCCTCCGCCGTGGTCTCGCGCAACGCGCCGCGCATCGACCGGCCCGCGTTGTTGACCAGCACGTCGAGTCGCCCAAACCGAGCGATTGTTTCACGGAACAACCGCTCGACGTCCGCGGGATTCGTCACGTCGGCCGCCAGAGCGGCCACTTCGTGGCCGGGGCGGCGCATTTCGTCGGCCGTGGCGGACAAGGCTTCGGCCCGGCGCGCCGCCACGACAACCTTGGCGCCGCGCGCGGCGAACGCCAAGGCGATGGCCTTACCCAGGCCGCTTGAGCCGCCGGTCACCAACACGACTTTATCTTTCCAGCTCGATATTCTTTTCACCTGCATCTTTGTTGGACGGGTGCCATTGCGCTATTCCAAGCGAAACTTCGTGACTCAGTCTACGCTGTCGCAACTCGGCTCGACAAGTCCCGCGGTCAATCTCGCCGCCTTGGCGCCGCGGCTCGCGGGGCGGTTCGCCGAGCCGTCTTTTGCTTCCAGACGGGCCGGCGGCCCGCCCCACGGCGAGTTTTCGGAAAGCCTCTGAGAAGCTAGAACGACACGCCGAACGCGATCTTTTTGCCGTTCCGCGGCAACGGCACAGAATTGGGATGACGTCAAGCATTGACGAAGTCCGGCCTCCCGAGCGATGCGTGACATCGGAATCTGTCCAAGTTGTGTTTTCGCCCAGTCTAATCGCTTTTTTTTTGACGGAAGATCAATCCAATTCCTCGAGTGCCAGTTCGGCGAACACCTGGTCGAGCAGGGCGGCATTGCTGCCGGCAGTTGACTTGAAAGCCGCGGCGCCCATGACTGCCGGGCCCGCCGTCAGCGTGAGGTCGGTGGTGTTATAGGCCGCCGCCAGTGCGAGGTTGTTGGGGATCCCGGCGCCGTTGATCGTGGCGAATTGTCCGGCTTCCGAGCCATAGGTCATCACCTTGAACGCGTCACCCAAGGCGGGCTGATAGCCGTTGACGAGCGAGATGTTCATCGTTCCATCGAGCGCTGTCGCGCCGCTGACGGTCAGGCGGCCGAATTGGTCGCTGGTCTTGCCCGCGAGCTCGACGTTGATGATGCTCGTGCTCGTCAAGGTCAGGTTGCCGTTGATCGCGACGGTGCCTCCGGCGCCGGCCGTGATCGTTCCCGTCATGGGCAGAACCAGGCCGTTATAGACATTGAGCGTGCCGCCGCCAGCCGCGCTAAGTACGCCCTGGTTTGTAAGGTCCGCACTGTACAGAGTGATGGTTCCGCCGGCGACGTCGGCCGCGATCGTACCTTGGTTGATGATCGTGGTCGAACCGACACCAAAGCCAGAAATCGAACCCGACTGGCCGCGGATGGTAATGCCGGGGCCGATGGTAAGTGAGGTCGATAGGAGCTGGGGACCGATGCCATTACCGCTGGCGCCGACGAAGACGACACTACCTGTACCGCCGAGCGTTTGACTGCCGAAGTACAGCAGGGAGCCGATATGGCCGGCGGTATCGCCGAGATAGATCGTGCCGTTCAAGGTCGCGCCGTTCTTGATCACGGCGGCGGGGTTTTTCCCCGCGACGCGCAGATCGCCGTCGAGGGTGACGCCGTTGAACGTGCCACTATTGGCGGAAATGACGAGCGACGCTCCGTCGGCGCTGGAGTAGTCGCCGCCGACGATCGTGCCGCCGGTTCCCATTTCCCAGGAGCCCGTCGCGGCGTTCAGGGCCAGCGTCGTGCCGGTGTTGGTGAGCGTGCCAAACAGATGCACCGTGCCACCGCTGCGCTGGAAGTTGCCCAGGTTGGCGAGGGTGAATGTTGAGTTCAGATTGACCGTCGAGCCGTTCGCGGAGCTGATCGTGCCCAAGTTGTTCCACGGATTATTTCCACCGCCGAGCAAGAGAGTGCTGGCGTCGGCGCTGATCGTGCCTGCCGCTTCGTTGGTCCAAGTGCCGCCAACGCTGAGCGATCCTCCGTTCGTCGCGCGCATGGTTCCTTGATTGATGAGCCCGGGATTATTACCAATGACGCTGAGCCCAAAGGAATCGCCGGGAGTGTCGGCATCGATCGTTCCCAGGTTGGTGATTGCCCCCTGTATTCGTCCGGCTGCGCCACGGATAGTGAGGCCGCGGTCGATCGTGAGTGTACCGCCGCCGGAGCTACTGATCAAATTGTAGCCGCTAGTGCCGAGGACGACGGTTCCATTGCCGCCGAAATGCTGATCGCCGGTAAAGCTAAGCGATCCGGCATTGCCTGACGCGTCGCCAAGAAGTGCCTGGGCGTTGAGCGTCAAATTGTTGAGGACCGTGATCGAGGCAAACGGTAAGTTGACGTCGCTG
>DASVGM010000420.1:0-6504 GCA_036379555.1 Pirellulales bacterium
GTTGCGTCCCGACTTGCTTGATACTAGGTTTATTCCGCCACGATCGGGGCTTGCCCCCGTCGAGCGCTGACTGATTGGCTAGATGTACGGCGCCGAACGCGCCCCATTTCGCGTTGCATCCGCCGCCTTCGGCGGCGGATGCAACGCGAAAACGGAACGAATCTGTAGGGGCGTTCGTTCTAGCGTGTCAGTCAGCGCTTCCACCGGGGCAAGCCCGGCGGTGGCGGCGCGGAACAAATCCGATACAGAATTTCAGTTCGTTATCGTATCAAAGTCGGGCTTTTTGCCCAGGCCAGGCCCATCCTCCGGAAGCGTCCGGCAACTTCATACCCGCCTGCAAAAGCCGATCAAAGATCCTCGGCCGCTTTCGAGGCGGCTTTCTCCGGTTTGCCGGCGGGCTTTTCCGCGTTGCTGTCCGGCTTTTTTTGTGGTTGGCTCGGCGGCTTGTCGCTGAGCTTGCTGTGCATGCTGGTGATGACGATGCGCTCGAGTTTGCTCGCGCCGGCTCCAAACGACAACTCGCTGGCGACCTTCATCGACATGCTCATTTCGGCGATGCGCCCCAAACCACGATCGAACCACACCACGCCGTTCATTTTTTGGTCTTTGACCGTCAGCGGCGACAATTTCTGTTCGTCGGCGGGCGAAACCGACGCGGTGGTCGAAATCTTGTCGAGCCGCTGGCCGGCGTGCTCCCACAGGCCATCATAACGATAGGTGGTCGAGAGCTTGAGCTTGCCCGCCAGCGGATCGGTCAGAAAGCTCTGCCGCTCCCAAGTGTCGCCCTTGGCCAAAGGCTCGACGGGCAGTTCAATCGTGTTGGCGCTGACCATCTGTTTGAGATTCTCTCGCGAAAAAAGCCCCGCAAGCTGGCCGTACTGCGGCGACTCTTTGATCTTTTTAGAGAATTCGTCAGAAAGCCGCACGTCGAGCACCTTGCCGGTCGGATCGAGCACGAGGTAGATCGGCTCGTTGAGTCCGGCGCGCATGGCCTCAATCGACGATTCATCGGCGCCCTCCGGCAACTTCTCGTCGGCGGAATCAAACACGGCGGTGTCGTCGGCGGGCCCCGACTCGCTACGGATGTGTTCCATCGTGAGCGTGGCGCGGGCGTTGCCCTCCTCGTCAATCGACTCCACCGCCCAGCGCACGTCGCTGGTTTGCTTCATCAGCATCTCTTGCGCCACCACCCCCTGCTTGACGTTCATCTTCGTGTCTTGCACGGTGGTGTAATACCAAGTTTGCCCCGCTTTAAGCTTCCATTTCAGCGCGACCGGCTCGGCGGCGGAGGTGGGCGGCGCGGCGAGAAGCAGCGCCAAAGCGGCGGCAAAAAAAGACCGAACTGGCAGACACATGGTTTTCATCCTTTTTCAATAGAACGCAGCGGCCGAAACCGCTTGCCCGGATTATTCACCTGCCCTCGCGTGGGCGGCGCAGTGAAGCGATGAATAATCCGGGCTTGTTGCATTATAGGTTACCCCAGCCGTTAGGCTACTTGCCCACCACAACTTCCTGGCCGACGCGCCAACGTAAAAAGGCGTCCAGAAACCCTTGCAGCGTGTTGCCGTCGAGCACGCTTTGAAAGTTGCCCACCAGATAACCGGTGCGAGCGTCTTTGACGCGCTGATCGGGATGCAAGAAATAATTGCGAATTTGCGACCCGAAGCCCGTCTTCGCCTGCGACTGATATTTGGCCGCCTGCTCCGCCTCGCGTTTTTCCTCTTCCAGCCGCGCCAGCCGCGCCCGCAGCATTTTCAGGGCGGTGGCGCGGTTTTTGTGCTGGCTGCGCTCGTTCTGGCATTGCACCACAATGCCGGTCGGCAGGTGCGTGAGGCGAATGGCGCTGGACGTCTTATTGACATGCTGACCGCCCGCCCCGCTGGCCCGAAACACGTCCTCGCGCACGTCTTCATCGCGGATTTCGATCTCGGCCGTTTCGTTGATTTCGGGCGAAACATCCACGGCGGCAAAGCTGGTTTGCCGCTTTCCCTCGGCGTTGAACGGGCTGATGCGCACCAGGCGGTGCATGCCGGTTTCGCCTTTGAGATAGCCATAGGCCATGGGACCGCGCACGGCGATGGCGGCGTTGGAAATGCCCGCCTCCTCGTTGTCCTGGCGGTCGAGCACCTCGGTTTCATAGCCGTTTTTCTGCGCCCACTGGATGTACATGCGCAGCAGCATCTCGGCCCAGTCGTTGGCATCGACTCCGCCGTCGCGCGCATGAATGGACAAGATGGCGGGGTTGGCGTCGTGCGGGCCGTCCAGCAGCGCCTTGAGCTCCAACTCTTCGAGATCGCTTTCCAGCCGGTCGAGTTCGGCGGGCACTTCGGCCGCCATTTGCGCATCTTCTTCCGCCATTTCGAGCATCACGGCCAAATCGTCAGCGGCGGAAAGCGTTTCGCTGATGGGCTTGATGATGGCGTTCAGTGCTTTGAGGTCGGCCACCGTCGCCTGGGCCTGTTCTTGATTGTTCCAGAAGTGGGGTTGGCCCATGCGGGCCTCAATTTCGGCCGCTTTCGATCGTTTGCTGTCGAAGTCAAAGAGAGTCCCTCAGTTGAAGAATCCGTTGATGAATCGCCGCGGCGCGGTCGGTAACTTCGCGTTCCATTTGCTATCTCCTCAGTGCTAGAGCCATAAGAAACCCCACGGAATTATATCGACGCCGTGAATTCGTGGTAGCTCATCTTTTACATGGCCTGCGCCGCCAACCATCCGGTGCTGAAGGCCGCTTGAAAGTTGTATCCGCCGATTGGCCCGTCGAGATCGAGCACCTCTCCGGCAAAGTAAAGTCCCGGTACGAGCCGGCTCTGCATCGTGCGCGAATCGACCTCGTCGAGCGCGACCCCGCCCGCCGTTACCTCGGCCTTCTTAAACCCGCGCGTGCCGCTTACGGCAATCACGCATTGCTTGACGGCCGCCACCGAGCGCCGGCGCACCTCGCGGCCGACTTCCCCCGCCTTGTGTTCGGGCGAAATTCCGGCGGCCTGCAGCAGCGCGGTTGCTCATGGCCGCTGATCACGCGGCTGACATGCGTTTTCCGGGTCCGGTGCGCAATGCGGGTTAACCCTGCCCCAGCCAGAAGTTCTGTTCAATGTCGGAAATCGCGTCTCGCGGTGAGATCAACCACATGCAACGCGAGTGGCCCGCCTGCGGTTGCAGGCAAAGATCGCGGTCTTTGTGGTCGCCGTCGCCCAACGGCAGCGTGCGCGATTTCCAGCAGCCTCCCGTGGCGCAGCAGGAAAGCGCGCCAATGGTGTGCAAAAACCGGTGGCCGGGGTATTGCTCCCAATGCGCAGGCTCGCGCCCGCCCGCCACCACCACGCAGGGACGCAACCCAACCATCCACGGCGGCCGTGGCACCGCCGCCGCCAGATGCATCGGGTACGACACGCCCGTCAAAACGCCCGTCGCGTGGTACACCAGGCGAATCAATTGCCGGTGGTCGGTCTTGCCGCACAAGTCGATCACGTTTTCCAGCGCCGGGTGGCCGTGCTCCGCCGCGCCGATTTGCGCAAACACCACACGCCCGCGTTGACCAGCCAAAAGCGGCCCTTGTGACGCGCCGTTTCCGCGACTTGGTTGGTCCAGCTTTTCTCTTGCTCGCTCAGATAAATATGCCCGCGAAACTCCTGTGGCCGCAACGATGTCAGCCCGAGCTGCGCGGCCAGATACTCGCAATACCCCTCCAAAAAATGGACCGGCCGCTGGTTCGATTGGTTGACCAGCGGATAGTGCATGTCAATCGTCCGCGCGCCCGCTTCGCCGTCGGCGATGGGCGTGATATCCAGGTTATTTTCCCAGATGGCCGCGGCCGGCGTTCGCACGTCGGTCAAATAGCGGCCGGGATACTGCCGGTGCAGCTCGCGCACCGCGGCCGTCATCACCACCACGTCGCCGGGGCACTGACCGCAGCGCAAGATGAGTTTTTGAGGGCCGGCTCCGCTGCCATTGGTCATTTGCGTCAATTGACATCTCCTTCGTCAGCTTGAACATGGTTGGCGGTTGCCGGCTTGTAGGGTGGGCATTGCCCACCGTGAATTCATAGTGGGCGACGCCCACCCCACAGCGATCCCACTCGAAAGCGAATCCTTGGCATGCACTAAATCTGGGCATCCAACGTCGGCGCGATGCGCAGCCTTTTGGTTAGCACGGGCTGGCAGCGATCGAAAAACCAATAGCCGTGAGGCGAGCGCCGAGATTCCAGAACCACCTGGGGAATGTCGGAAAACAAAAGCGCCCAGGTTGGCCCGGTGCTGCCGCCCACCGCCAGCGATGACGCCGCCGCGCAACCGCGCAGGCCGTCAATCGTCGGCTCGAAGGTGCGGTCGAAGCTCGTCGTGCGGAAGAATTCGGCCAGCCGAGGCGAGGTCTTGTGGCCCAGCAAATTGAGCGAATATCCCTTGCGGCGCAACGCGGCGCAGGCATTCTGCCACCAAGCGGAATCGTAAACTGCGTTGCCGTCCGTGCCCTCCATCGGATAGATCATGGCGGCCCGCGCGCTTGCATCGCACGGAAAGACCACCGGCGGCGTGATTTGCAATCGAGCGGTGTCGAAGAAACCGCTTTCCCACATCACCGACTCAAAAACATTAAAGGCCGCCGAGCCGAAGTACCAATCCAGCCCTGTCGGCGCCGACATGCGCGCATCGCGAAATTCACGCGGGATGCGCGAGGCGTCCGGTAAGATGCGCTCAGTTCCAAAGACCGCTTGCCAGAGCGGTATCAAGTTGGCGTTCGGCTGCGGCACAATCAGCGCGTCAAGCTTGTGGCGTTCGACGAGGTGGTGAATCGCCAGCACGCGCACCGCCGTGTCCCCCAGCGCGGCGTATCGCAGGCAGGGCACGTCCTGCCGGAAAACATGCTTAATGCGAGTCATGGTAGGCGATCCAGGTGTTGTGAAGCGAGACGATATTGCCGTCGAGCGTGAGCTGGTCGAGCGCCTGGTTCACGTCGCGCACGTTGTTGAAGTCGTGCCAAACAATCACGCCGGGCGACGTGACCAATCGCATGGCCAGGCGGCTGTCGGCCAGCACGTGCGCGAAACTATGATTGCCGTCGATAAAGATCATTTCAAACCGCGCGTCGCCCCAGTCGATTTCCTGAAAAGCCTGTTTAACGACGCGCACGTTGGCGTAATCGCGCACCAACTCGCCGATTTGGTCTTGGTCCAGATATTCGCCCGCCTGGTTGCCGGGCCGCCGCTCGGCGGGCACCTGGTCGCCGGGGTCGATGGTGACAATCTCCAAATCCGGAAACTTCTTCGCCAGAATGCGCGTCGTGTAGCCACGATGCGTGCCGACTTCCAAAAAGCGCCGCGGCCGTCGCCGCCGCACCAGGTGCAGTAAAACGCAGACGTCGATCCAGGGCGTGCAAAAGCAATCGAGCCCCTCGTAAAACCCGGTCGGATCGGTTTCAAACAAAAAGTTGTGCAAAGGTTTATCGCGAACCATCGGTCACTCCTCCGTCAGGCGGCGTCAAGGTTTAATCAAATACCAACTCGGCCAGTCACATTCGGTCGTCACCGCGGCGCGTACCCCTCGCTGACGCTCGAATTCCAGCACCGCGCGGCGTACGCCAAAGTGGAAATCGGGAGGACGCGAGTCCAGAAAGTCGTGGCCGGCGAACACCCCCCCGGTGCGCACCTTAGGATACCAAAGCGACAAATCCTCCCGAACCGCTTCATAGGTCTGCTGCGCGTCGATGTAAGCGAAATCGAGGCTCCCGTTCTCGAACGCCGCGGTCGCCTCTCGGCTCAGCATGCGGTGGATTTGGTAGCGGCCGGCGTGCCGCGACAGTCGCTCCGGAAGCTGACGCAATCGCGCCTCGTGGCCCGCGTCGTCAATGTTGCACACGTCGTCGTAGTCGGGCAGATGCCGCCACGCGTCGACCAGGTGCAGCCGACGCCCCTCCCACGAATTCAAAACCGTCGCGGCGAATTCACCGGCTTCCACTCCGACCTCCACCCCCTCGCCCAGCAACCCCAGCCGGTTCAATAGCGCGCCCAGATCCGCGCGCACGAGCACTCGGTTGCGGTCGTCCATCTCCGCCAGGCGGACCAAATTGTCGATTAGCCAAAGTCGGTAGCGACTGTCGCCCATGCCCGGATGATGGATGAAAATCTTATCCCAGTCGTTGTAATAGCGAAAGCCGTGAAATCCGCCCGGAAGTTGCTGCTTGGGGTAAACGTGAACTCGGGAGCGAATCTCTTCCTTGTTCAGCAATTCGATGATCGCCATGTTTTCCCAACAGGGGTGGTGGATGAATTGCTCCTGCCGGTAAACTTCGTCCAAAAAGTGAAACGACCACGGGCAGTTGCGGATGAAAAACAGGCCGCTGTTGGGGGCTTCGTGGTTGGCCTGCAGGATCACGGCCGAGTCGGCGCAGGCCACGAATTGCCGCAAGCCAACATCGGGCCTCCAGAGCACGGCGTCGGTATCGCACCAAAACACCCAATCATAATTGGGCAAGACCCGCCGCAGCGCGACGATCTTGCTCCAGGCCGGC
>DASVGM010000421.1:0-5872 GCA_036379555.1 Pirellulales bacterium
TTTTACGATTACGACTGGCGGGCCGCCGCGGGCGTTCTGCGCGGCGGCCTGGCGCGCGATCTTCCCACCGGCGCGCAAAGCCGCCTGCGCTACATGCGGCCGCTGCGCGAGGGCGAAACGCTGCGCTACGAGTTTCTTTACACGCCCGATTCCATCCACGTCTATCCGGCGCTCGATCGGCTGGCTTTTCTGATCGAGCCGGAGGGCGTGGCGTTGCATTGGATAACCGACGGCGAGAACGACAGCAGCGAATTGCCGCCCGACAACGTGGCCGTCGAGCCGGACAATCGCCGTGGACCAAAGACGATGCCGCTAAAGCCCGGCGAGTGGAACGCTGTACGGCTTAGGCTGGAAAAAGGCGAAGTCGCTTTGAGCTTGAACGACACGGAGGTTTATCGCCGGCCGTTGGAAGCGAGCAACGACCGCATGTTTAGTTTCTTTCACTATAAGAACCGCACGAGCGTGCAAGTGCGCAACGTGGTGCTCAGCGGCGACGATTGGCCGGCGGAGTTGAGCGAGTCGCGGCTGGCCAATTTACTGGCGCCGATCAAAGCCGACGAAGAGCTTGATCCGGCGGGCCTTACCGAGGCCTTGCTGGGAGAGGAGAACATGATTCTCACCACCTGGCAAACCTGGCAAGCGTCGCGGTCGCTGCCGGCGGCCGAGCGGTATGCGTATCTGCGAAACTGGGTGTTGCCCGGCGCGACGCACAACTCGGTGGTACGGCTGTATGGCGATTTCACTCCGGTGAATCCGCCGCCGCCGGTGGCGAAAGGCGTTGGCGTGGTGACGAATCAAACGCGGGGCGGCGACTTCATCGTGCCGGCGCTCGACCTCGTGGCGGTGGCGACAGAGCTAGGCAAGCTTGATGAGTTGCGAACGCTCATCGAGGCTCGCCCCGCAGTTCTCCCTCTCCCTCCGGGCCTGAAAGCGGGTGCCCCGGACCGATTACTCCCTCTCCCTCCGGGAGAGGGCCGGGGTGAGGGCGGATCGCCAACAGACCAGTTCGCCACCGAAGCCAAAGCGGCCTTCTTAACATTAATCGCCATCGCCCAAGGCGACGACGATCGCGCGCGGTCATCATTGCAAACGCTCTATCCAACCGCCAAGAACACGATCAAAGAGTGGCCAGAATATCGGCGTTGGCCCGTGTTGATCGCCGCTTGGGCGGCTTTTGAGCGACCCTCCTTGCGACCGCTCGCCCTGAGCATGCTCAATCACCTTGCCGAAGGTTGTCCCGGCACGGGGATGAACTGGGAGCGTACCGTGCGACATTTGCGCGCTCGTGCCACGTTGATTGCGGAGTCGGCTGGCGACGCCGACTTTGGCGCGCCGCCGCCCGTCAAGCAGTGGCAAATGGCCGCGCATGGCACTGCCGCCACGCGCGGCGGAGGGCATCCGCGCGCCCACTGGCAACATCGGCCGGGCGGGTTGGCGCACGGCGTGGGACACGAGCATGATTACGCCTATTTCGCCGTGCCCTTACGGGGCACTTTCGAGGTCGAGGCGGAGTTGAGCACTTTCGGTTGGCGTGAAATCGCCACCTCCTACGCCGCTTTGCGCTTGGGCATCACCTGGGATCGCAAGAGCTTTTCGCTGGCCAACTTCGAGCGCGAGCGGCCCAAGGGCGTGATCGATCCGCAGCTTGACGAGTTAGGCCAATGGTATCGTTATCGCCTCTCGGTCAAAGACGGGCAGGCGACCGTGTCGATCAACGACAGGCAAGTTTTCAGCCAGCCTCTAACGGACGAAGCCGATCCCTGGCTGGCTTTTCAGGGCTGGGTTCTATTCAGCGCCGAGGCCCGGCACGTGCGCATCACCGGCACGCCCCAAGTGCCCGCTGAGTTGAGTCTGTCGGCCGGGGCGAATCTTGATGCCTGGCTGGCTGAGTACTATGGTGAAACGGTATCCGGCCAAAATCTGAATTGGGAAAAGCTTGGCGACGAAATCTTTGGCCATAAGCTTGGCGATCTTCGCGAAGGCGTGTGGCAGAGTCTGCTTCAGTATCATCGGCCGCTCTTTGAAGACGGCCAGATCGACTACCAATTTTTTTACCGGCGAGGCGAGGCGACGGTCTCGCCGGCGCTCGGCCGGTTGGCGTTCTTGCTTGATCCGGCGGGCGTTGACATTCATTGGTTGACCGATGCGCAATACGATCGCACGGGGCTGCCGCCCGACAACCGCACGACCGAGCGTGAGAACCGCCGCGGGCCGCCGGCGTTGCCGTTGAAAGACGGCGATTGGAACCAGGTGCGGCTGACGCTCGCGGGCGAAACCGTTGGCGTTTGGCTGAACGGCGTGGAGGTTTATCGTCGCGACTTGGAGCCGACGAACGAGCGAATATTCGGCTTTTATCACGACGCGGCCCACAGCGAGGCCCGTGTGCGCAACGTGATTTATCGCGGCGACTGGCCTAAAAAGCTGCCGCCGTTGGCCGAGCAAGAGTTGGCCGTCTCACCGGCCACGCGCACGGATTTCGCTCAAAAACTTCCCGCCCAATTCGAGTTCGATTTTCGCGGCGACAAGCCGCTGCCGGCCGACCTGTTGAGCGTGCCGGCGGGCGGCGGCAAGTTTGTTCGCCGCACCAACGCCGGCGCGAGAATCGTGTTGCCGGTCGGCGAAGAGAAGCCGTCGGCGGTGGGCTATGAAACCAGGTTCGGTCTGCATGGCGATTTTGAAGTGGTGGCCGTTTATGGCGGCCTCAAGACCGCGCCCGATCCAAAAGCCTGGGGACCGGGCATCGACCTGCACCTGCATTTCGACGCGGCTGATAACTCCGATTGCATGATGGAGCGCCGGCAGCGCCAGGATGGCGTGCATATCTTGCAAGCGATTTGGGCTTATGAATTGGCGAACAAACTCGATCGCGTCAGCACCATCCGCTCCGACCCCATTGCGGCCCTGTCCGGCAAGCTGAAGATCGCGCGGAAAGGGAAGATGATGTACTATCTGTTCGCCGAGCGCGACTCGAACGATTACCGCCTGCTGACCGAGCACGTCATGAACGACGCCAACGCGCTGCGCGCCCAGGTTTACGCGCGCACGTTCAGCAAAGCGAGCGGGTCCGACGTGGTTCTCGAAACGCTTTCCATCCGCGCGGAAGCTTTTGTGCCGTAACTGCGTAGTTGAATTCGTGAGAATTCTGGCCGTAGCTTGACTCGTGCGGCCGCGGTGGAATAGTCTAAACGCATGCAAACGAACGATCTCATACGACAACTGATCGCCCTCCCTTTGCCAGAACGGGTGGTGGTCGCCCAGGAACTTTGGCAAAGCATCGCTGAAGGAGCACCTGTCGAAACTGCCGACGAACGACAATAGGCGGACGAGCAGACAGACGCCGTTCAAACGGCCTTGCCTCGCGATGCCGAGTTGACTTCCGGCGCAGTGATTGGCCGGACCCACGAAGAGGTCATGGAGGCGGCGCGGCGAGCCTCGGAATGCGGATAACGTATCACCCCGAGGCCGAAGCCGAGTTGGTCGGCATCCAGACTATTGGCGCCATCGGTTGCGAGCTTAGCCCCGCCGCAGCGCGTCGCGCACCAGCCAGCAGAGCAACCGCGGCTGGCGACGAATCTGCCCCAGACAATACGGCAAGTAGGCTCCGCCATAAGGAACATAAAACCGCACCGGCACCGCCTCTTGCCGGGCCATCGCCACGGCGGCGCGTTGCGGCAGGCCATAGAGCAGTTCCAGTTCGCAAGTGGTGCCCGCCGCGCGTAGAACCTGAATCGCATCGCGCGCCAACTCGACGTCGTGGCTGGCCACCGCCACGTGCGGGGCGCGGCCGGCCAACCGTCGAACGACGTTCATAAAGCCGACGCGCATGTCCAAGCCGCGGTCTTCACTGTCAGGCCACTGGCCTTTGACGACGCGCGGTACGATGCCCGCTTCGATGGCGGTTGCGGCGTCGGCGACGCTCCGCCGCCAGCGGCCCGGCAACGAGCAACTGATTTCGCCGTTCGCGTTGGCCGCCGACACCGCCGCCGACCACATCGCATCGGCCATTTCGGGCGCAAGCGAATCGAAATGCAGTCGCTTATCAACGACGCGGGCCTGTTCCAAAACTTGTTCCAAAAGCTCGCGTGAATCGCCCAACGCCGGCAGTTTGATGGACAGATAACAACCGTCCTCGGCAGCGGTCAGCGCCGCGATGGCGCGTGAATATTCCGCGGCCACGGACGACGGCGAATCACTCTGTCCATCCCAAAAACCAAGTGTGGTGCTGAAGCCGCGCCGGGCCAATCCGCCGGCCACAAGCAGCGCGTCCGCCAACGCCGGGCCGGCGATGTACGATCGCGCCGCGCGTCGCGCCAACGGCGACAGGCAGCCGCTCGCGGCGCGCTTCAACATGGAATTCAACGGTCGCATGTCTGGCGCCTCGCCAACCGCCGACTGACCTGGCCGATGGCGTCGCCGGCGAGCGCCGCCGCTCCGCGCCAATTCAGCGGATAATAACGCAGCGAAACGCAAGACCGCTCCAGGTCGGTCCAAACTTGTATCCACGGTTCCTTCGTGCCCAATAGTTCATACGATGAAAGGCCGTCGGCCACCGCTTGCTTGATGGCCTCCACCATCAGCAGAATGCCCGGACTGGCCCGCTGAAACTCAGGATCGTAACCAACCTTCAACACCCAGTAACGATTCTGATGGATCGCCGCCAATTGCATGGCGACCGCGTGCGGGCCAAAGTACAAAAGATCGACGCGGAAGGCTTTTCGAGCGGCCGCGCGTCGGGCGTAGCACCGATGAAAGTCGCCAAGCGGTCCAGCGGCCAACGCCGTGCCGGCGGTTCCTTTCCACGATCGCCGTTCGATGTCGAACGCCAGGTCGAGCAAGCGGTCGACCTCGTCGGGCGAGGGCGTGTGGCACTGGACGCGCATGGCGCCGGCGTTTTCGGCATGCCGCCGCGCTCGACGCAGGTCGGAACGTCGGCGGGATGAAAGTTTTTCCTCAGGCGAGGCCCAGCCTTCGTCCAGCGCGATCCAGGGCGTCACGGCTTGCGGTCGCACCAACACTCGACCGCGCCCGGCGGCGGCGTTCTGCAGAGCCGCCACGCTCGGCGCGGCGGCGAACATCCGACCGCAAAACAACGGACGTCCCGCCTCGCACAAACGGCGGCTGAGCGCCGCCAGAGCATGCGCGTCTTCATAAATCAGATCGGCGGGTTCATAGACCTGACGGTAGGTGAGCAACTCGCGGCGACCGCCGGCGCGGCCTGTGGCGATCAATGGCGCGGCCGCCACGACGCGATCTCCCCGGATTCCAACGAGCAACTCGACGCCGCTCGGCCGGCCGAAAGTTTCCACGCAGGCGGCGGTCCAGGCATAGCTTTGCATCGGCGAGGCGACACGGTCGTCGAGTGATGACCAGCAGCCCGCCAGTTCGCTCAACTCCGCGGCCGAGCGCAGGCGCAGGAATTCGATCTCTCGCGTCGCCGTCAGCGGCCGGCTATCGGGCCGCGGTTCGATTGCCGTCGCCATGCTTGCTCCCGGTGTTCAATGTGCCATCCGAAAATCGTGCTTCGTGTCCGGAGGATGGCCTTCCCAGGCCGTCCAGTAGCCCAGGGCGTGATGACGGGACGGCCTGGGAAGGCCATCCTCCAGGTGTTTCCGGCTGACCTCTCAAAAGTCTGCCGAGCAAGCATAGCTTAAAACTCGCCAGCCCGGCCTGCTAGGGACGCAAAAAACCCCGCGTGCGGCACAAGGCCGGCACGCGGGGCCACACGGAGTTTGCGTTTAGCAACGACGTGGAGCTATTGAAACAGCCACGGCTCTTCCGCCCGTTTGGCGTTGCCTTGCTCGGGGAAAAGGTCCAGCAGGTTGTCTTGCGCGTTGATGCCCACTTCCACGTTGCCGCTGAAGTTCAGCAGTTT
>DASVGM010000422.1:0-8084 GCA_036379555.1 Pirellulales bacterium
AAAAAGAGGAGGCGCAGCAGGTTGCCGCGATAAAGCGTTCTGGCGGTCAATCATCGCTCGACCGGGGCAAGCCCGGATCGGGGCGGAACAAAACTGGCTTCACTGGTTCGGGGCGCGTCACACCTCGTTTGCGCATGCCAGAACTTCTCTATGGCATCCATCGCAGCGCGCGGAAAGCCAAGACGCTGAGCGAGGTACAATCTCATTCCCTCCCCGGCCCGACTTCCGCGGCGCTGCCGCCCAACTCACGGGAGCCGGCGCCGGAACGAGTGTAGGTGCCGCCGACCGCGCCGCGTTCAATTTGGCTTGGCGCGCCAATGCCCGCCGGCTCAGGTCCAACCAAGCGCCCCATCTCAACGCCGCCGCCGCCATTGATCAGGCCGCTCAGCCGTTCGCCGGTTTGTCCGCCCACCGAGCCATAGGCGGCAAAGCCGTAACTGAAGGCGCCGCCGCTGCCCGAACGCGATCCGTAACCATACGGGTTATTGATGCCATAGCCGCCATAGCCGAAACCGCTCCCATAGCCATACTTAATGCCGAAGGGCGAGCCGCCGGAAAACCAAGAGCCGCCCGGCGAGATGGCGCGGCCCACGCCGGGCCGGCCGCGCCGCACCTGACCTCTGGGCAGGGCGCCAAACTCCGTTCCCTCGGCCTCGCCGGTTTCCACGCCCTCGGCGGTGAGCTCGCCGGTGGCCAACTGAACTTGTCCTGATTCGGCGGTGGCCAAACGACCTCGGCGAAGTGGAAATCCACGATAGGCGTTAAACCAGGAATTGAATTGATCGGTGCTCATGGTGCCTCTGGGCGCCGCTGCGGCGGGTGCGGCGGGTGCGGCTTGGCGCGCGCCACGGGCGACCGCGCCCGCGTTCGGTTGTCGCAGCGCGAGGTTGGCGCTGGCCGCCTTGGTGGTTGGCCGCAGCGGTTCATTAAATTCCAGACCGCCGTCTTGCGCCAGCGCCGTTGAAGCCATGCCGCCAATCAGCAATAAACCCAAGAACGATTTCCAGCCGCTCGACATGATGGCTTCCTCCACAAAACAGGTATTCACTGAAACGCGACGCTCGTCCGCGCGTCGAGGCTGCTCGACGGAGCGCACGGCATTCGCCCATCCATCGTTAAAAGATCGGCTACGGCCGCAACGCCTTATTATAGATATTCCGGCGAATCCGTCGCCGCTGCCGCCGGTCAGGCAGCTTGGGCAAACTTTTTCGCCGCGCCCGTAGCCGACTTCGTGAGAAGTGGGGTCGTCGCAGCCGGTTACGGCCAGAACTCTCAGGAGTTCCGCTACCCACACGGTCACGCGTTCTTCGGGGTCGGTGCGCAGTCCGGGTCAAGGCGCGGGGGCGCGGGCGGCCTTGGGCGGGGTCTGCTCGCGAGTTCGTTCATTCTTGATGCGCCGTTTGATTTTTTTGCGGCGATTCACAGTGGATTTGTGGGCTCCCATCGTCGTTTGTCTCCTTGCTTAAAAAGTACGTCCAGAATCTTTACGCATTGCCTTACAACTGTCCCAGCAGTCGTTCGCGCTCGTCGCGTTCGCGGACTTCTTCAATCAGCAGCATCTCGCGATGGTTGTGATCGTTGATTTCATCCAGCAGCGTCAACAGAGACGTGCAGACTTCGCCGACGGTCAGATAGTCGTGCGCGGACAAATCCTGAAGTCGATTGACCGCCGCTAGCAGCCGCGCGCGAAAATCGTCGTGCTCCGTCCGCAGCGCTTCGATCTGCTCGCGCAGATCGCCGTGGCGGCGGCTGCCAATGGCGGGCAAATAGCCTTCACGCTCCTCGAGTAGCAGGATGTGCTCAAGGTGGCGGTGGAAGGAATGGGCGATAAACCGCAAGCTGGGCAAACGGCTGGTGCAATCCTGCGTGCGCACGGTCCAATCGATGGTCGTGCGTAGAGCTTCGGCGATGTGGGCCAGAAGTTCATGTTCAAACAACGCCTGTTGTTCGGTTGCAAAGCGATCCATGATGATCGCCTCCTTTCTGCGCTCCGCGCTGGTCCGTTCCTCTATTATAGGAGCCGAGCCAAGGGGCCGCCAAGGGGCCTCTTGGAGTGCGTGCGATTCATCGCCGCTTTCCTTTGTCGCGGAGCGACCTTCTTTTTATCTCGGCTCGATTGAAATCGGCCGTTGCGGCCATCGCCTCGCATGGCTTGCCGCGGCATCACCAGCCCCGCGCCAACGCGGGAACAAGACCGCCAGCCCTTGACGCCGTCGGCCCCCGGAACGCCCCGCCCATCCTGGCCGTCGAAGAAAAGGTCGCTCCGCGACGGATGAAAGCGGCGATGAATCGCCGCACTCCAAAATAAAATCGCCAAGCGCTTGACAACCATCGTTTACCTTAATAGATTTAGTGAATTAAACGATTACGGGCCAAAAAGGAACGTGTTCATGTCATCCCCAAGCCTGGGCAGAGTACAACTCATGATTATGCAAATCTTGTGGGAGCGCGCGAGCGCGACGGCCCGCGAGATTACGGAAGCGATCAACCAAAAAGAAGCCTGCGCGCACAGCACGGTGCAAACCTTGTTGCGCGGCCTGGAGGAAAAAGGGGCGGTGCGCCATGAGTCGCAGGACCGCACCTTTGTGTTTTATCCGCTGGTCAAGGAACACGAGTTCAAACGCGGCGCCACGCGCGACGTGTTGGAGCGTGTCTTCGGCGGCAGCGTGTCGGGCCTGGTGGCCCATCTGCTCAAGGAAGAAAACGTCTCGCGCGAGGAAATCGAGGAAATCCGCAAACTGATCAACCAACGTATGAGGAAACCGCAATGAACTGGCTCCGCGTGCAAACCGCCCTGCTCGAAATCGCCGGCGCGCTGGCCGCTTTCGCGGCCAACTGGCTGTTGCAATCGACGTTACTCATCGTCACCGGGCTGTGCATCGCCTGGCTGGCGCGCCGCCGCGGCGCGGCGATTCAATCGGCCATCTATCGCACCACGCTGGCCGCCGTGATCGTTTGCCCGCTGGCCACGCTGCTATTGTCGCTCAACGGCGTCAACGGTTGGTCGCTGCCGATGCCCGCCGCGTGGCGATATGTGGAATCCGAATCGCCTCCCCTCGCAACTACCGACACGGCGGCCGTCGTCGCTCCGCCGCAGGCCGATGCCACCGAAACCGGCGATTTCGCCAACGCGGGCGGCCCAAGCTGGGATCGCCGCGCTTTTGCGCGGCGGCCAGATGACGCCTGGACCGCGGCGCGAGCGCCATTGCCGCCGGCTGGCGCTGTGCCGCTGTCGTCGGGCGAACCTGAGCCGATCACCGCATCGGCGACCCCGGCGAGTAATGCGGCATCGACGAGCTCCGTTCGCGCGCCGACTGTTGTTTTTGAGGTGTTTGCGTTCGGCTTTGCGGCCATCGTGATTTCGCTGGCGTGGATCGTGGGTGCCACGCTGCTTGTGGCGCGATTGGCGCTGGGCTGGCGGCGGCTCCATCGCATGTTGCGACAAGCATCTCCGGCCGACATCTCCGTTCAAGATGCCTGCCAACAAGCGGCCGCGCTCGTGGGTGTGACCGCGCCCAAGGTGCTGTCTAGTCCGTATATTATCAGTCCCTGCCTGGTGGGCGTATTCTGTGGGGAACGCGGTGCCCTCGGGGCCCTGTGGCGTTCCGTGAAGAACGACGCGACGTCAACCGGCACCTCACGGAACGCCACAGAGGGCGTTCCCTACAGACTAACCGGCGATCAACAACCGGAATTGGCGCGCCGCGCGCGGGCCGTGATTCTCTTGCCCGAATTGACGCCGACATTGCCGCTGCGCGACGTGCTCATTCACGAATTGGCGCACTTGCGTCGCGGCGACGCGGGCTGGAACCTGCTCGCGAGGCTGAGCGAGGCGTTGTTCTTCTTTCAACCACTCGTCTGGCTGCTCTCGCTCCGCTTGGAAGCTTCGGCCGAGGACGTCTGCGACGATTACGTCGTGCAGTTTGGCGGGGACCGCTCGCAGTATGCCCGCGGCCTCTTGGAAATCGCCGAGCTGAGCACCACGCCCATCGGCGCGACGGCGGTGGCGATGGTTTCGCTCCGCTCCATCTTGGCCCGCCGCGTGACGCGCATTCTCGATTCTTCGCGGACGCTTTCCACACGGGCCGGCAATCTCTTGCTGGCGCTCGTGATTGCCGGCGGGTTGGCGGGCGCCACGGTGGTCGGCTTTGTCGGCCTTGGTTCGCACCCGCCGGCCATCGCCGAACCGACGCCGGAAACCACTTCAGAACCGCAAAAATCGGCGGCGAATGAAAAGCATCTCGAAACGAGCCAATCCGCCGCGAAGGACGCAACCGATCAAAAGCCGGCTGAAGCGCAAAACGAGGCGGCATCCAGCAATCCCGTTGAACAAAAAACCATCCGCGGCCAAGTGCTCGACCCCGACGGCCACCCCTTCGCGGGGGCGACAATCTACGCGATCGGCCACTATTCTTCGCCGGAACTGAAACCGCTGCCGCTGGGTGAAGCGAAGAGCGGCGACGACGGGCGGTTTGAACTTTCCTATCCGAATCCGATTTATACACACGCCGCACAGCTCGGCCGCCTATCGGGCACGTCGCAAGTCATCGCCGCGCTGGCCGATGGCTTTGGACCTGGGTTCATCTCCACCGAAGCGCTGGATGGCAAACCGCTGACGTTGCGCCTGGTGCGCGACGACGTGCCGATCGTCGGCCGCGTGCTCGACCTCGAAGGACGTCCCGTCGCCGGTGTGCGTGTCTCAACGCTCGACGTCATGTCGGCCAAAGGAAACGACCTGAGCGCCTGGCTCGAAGCGGTCAAGCAAGGCGAAGTAAACTGGCAGGCGGCCAAGCATCTCGATTCGTCGCTGCCCGAATTTGAATCCACCGCCGCCCCGATTGTCACCGACGCGCAAGGCCGCTATCGCGTGTCGGGCATCGGCCGCGAACGCGTCGCGCGATTACGCTTCACGGGGCCAAACATCGCCTACACGGAAGTCGATGTCGTCACGCGGCGCATCAAGCCGCTGCGCATGGTGACGCGCGTTTTCGACAACCTCACGCGGCCTCTCTACGGCGCCGATCTCGACCTGCCGGCCGCGCCCACGCAAGCCATTGTCGGCACCGTGCGCGACGCCGACACGGGCCAACCGGTGGCGGGAGTCGTCGTCGGCAACAACAATTGGCTGCCCGGCATTGTCGGCAATCGCGTGGTGCGAACGGTGACAGACAAGGCGGGGCATTATCGTCTGGAAGGTCTGCCAAAGACCGACGGCATCGAGTTGCTGGCCGTACCCGACGACGATCAGCCGTTGTTCATGCAAGAAGTTGCCGTGCCGGCGACTGCCACGCTCGAACCAGTCACTGTCGACATCAATCTGCATCGAGGCATCTGGATCACCGGCCGCGTCACCGACAAGGGCACCGGCCGGCCGGTCGCGGCCCAGGTGCGTTATCTTCCCTTCCTGTCGAATGAATTCGCCAAGCAACGAGCGCCGGAATTTGGCCTGGAAAATGGCCCCGGCATGGCGCATGGCGTCGGGTTCCATGATCGCTACGTCACCGCGGCCGACGGCGCCTATCGCCTGGTGGGCTTGCCGGGCAGGGCGATCGTCGGGGCCATTTGCGTGACTCGCCCCTACCGCGTCGGCGTCGGCGCCGACACGATTGCGGGCGGCCCTGACGAGCACGGCCATTTCCCCACCTATCACAACAACTTTCCCGCCGGCGTGAAATGGCCCAACAGCATGAAGGAGATCAACCCGCCCGCCGATGCCAAGTCGTTCGCCTGCGACCTCGAACTCGACCCCGGCGAGACGATCCGCGTGGCCGTCGTCGATGCCAACGGCAAGCCACTGGCCGGTTATACGGTGGTGGGCGACAAGGAGTTTTCCGATCCCGCTGAAGTACGGCCGGAAGCGGCTTTCGACGTGCTCAACCTGGGGCCGGACGAAACTCGCACCGTCGTTGTCCGTCACGAGCGACTCAATCTGGGCAAGGTCGTCAAGCTGCGTGTACACGAGCGGCCGGGACGCTCATTGACGGTGAAGCTTGAACCCTGCGCGACCGTCAAGGGACGTCTGTTGAAGGCCGGTGGCGATCCGATCGCGGCGGCGAACGTGAACGCGGTGGTCCATCCGAATCAGGACTTTGCCGCTCAATTGGCGTCGGTAACAACCGATCAAGAAGGCCGATTTGAGTTTACTGGCGTTCCCACCGGCTGCGGCTATGACCTTGCCGTGGTTTCCGTCGGCCTGAGCGCCTCGGTCGCCCGCAATCTGCAACTGGCGTCCGGCGAAACGAATGACCTCGGCGACGTGACGGTGGACAATGGCGATGCCGCGTCCAACGCCGCGGCCGCCAAGGTGGCACAGCCGCCCTCGGCTGTGGCGGCGGCAAAGGCGGCAGATGATACGGAGGCCAAAAAGCCCGAGACAAAAAAGCTCGTACGCGGCAAGGCGGCGAGTGGATCGCGTCGCCTGAGCGGTCGCGTCGTTGACGATAAAACGCAACCCATCGCCGGCGCACATGTGCGAGTTTATCGTAATTACTGGCTTTCCGATGGCGGCACGTCCGGGCCGGCGCCCACTTCGCAATGGCTGGCGGATACGCGCTGCGATGCAAATGGCCGCTTCTCAGCCGAGTTCGAGCCGCTTTCCGCGGCGGCCGAATCAAAAGCCAAATCGCGAGGCTTTTCGGAGTCGATCGGCGTGTTTGTCACAGCCAAGGGTTTCGGGTTCGGGCTACAGCACGCCGAACCGGCCGTAAAGGAACAAATCGAGTTGCATCTTCCGCGCGACTTCCATCCGATCGAGGGCCGCGTGCTCAATTTGGAAGGTCGTGCGGTGCAAGGCGCCCGTGTGGCCGTTCGCGCGGTTGGCATTTTCGACGGCGAGCCTGACAAGCTCGATGATTGGCTCGCTCAGGTACGTGCGGGCGGGGCGGCGAAAGGCGGTGTTACCGAGCTGCCAAACGGCGTTATGACAATCCAGTTCGATTCGTTTCTGAACCCGTTCCCCACGGCGACGACCGACGCCGCTGGACGCTTCACGATCGCGAGCGTCGGCGCCGATCGTGTCGCCTACCTGAAAATCGAAGGCGCGCAAGTTGCGGGCGCATGGCTGCCCGTCGTCACGCGCGACATCGAACCGCTTCCCTTGGCCAGCGGCCTGTTGCGGTTCGCGAGCCAGACTTGTTATGGCGACCGTTGCAATATCGTTGTACCGCCGGAGCAGCCCATTCGCGGCGTGGTGCGCGACGCCGAAACGGGTGAACCGCTGAAGAACGTCGAAGTGCGCTTCAATTTCAACGATGACTTTTTCACGGAAAACAGCCTCTCCACTACGACCGGCGCCGACGGTCGCTATGAGCTAAGGGGCCTGGCAAAGCCCTTCGGCGAGCGAGAAGTGATCGAGCTGCGCGTCATACCCGCGGTCGATCAAGCGTATTTTCGCACCGAGTTGAACGTGCCGCGCCAAGCCGGCCTCGATGCGGTGACATGCGATGTGCCGCTGCGCCGCGCCATAATGTTGCGTGGAAAGGTCACCGATCGAAAGACCGGCGCAGGCGTGCGCGCGGCCGTTCGCTACTATCCATTTCTATCGAACGCCGAGGCGGCTCGCTATGCCAACTTCAAACCGGGCGTTCGGAAGATCGGCGACGACGATCGCTATGCGACCGACGCCGAAGGACGATTCGCGATTCCGGCGGTTGCTGGCCGCGGTGTACTGACGGTGGTAGCCGAGCGAGGCGACCGCTACGCGTTCGCCGAGGGCGCTGACACGATCGCGGGCTTTCGCCGTGCGGATCAGAATAGACTGAACGTCTATCACCTCGCCGACTTGAATCGAGACAACGCCTACCGCGACGTTAACATCCCCGCTGACGCCAAAGAGCTTACCCTCAACGTCGAATTGGCGCCGCTGCCGGTGACGCGTTTATCGCTGGTCGATGAAATCGGCCGCGAGCTGCGCGGCGTCGAAACGCAGGGGCTGGCGCCCATGAATCCATTCGTCGATCATTGGTCGAACTCGTGGCGCGAGCCGCGTCCGACGAGTAGCGCGGAGCTATTTGGCCCAGAGGCGGGCGAAACTCGCGAGACATTGTTCCTTCACCGCGCTTTGAATCTCGGCGCGATGATCCGCT
>DASVGM010000423.1:0-3851 GCA_036379555.1 Pirellulales bacterium
GCCCAGGTCTGATCGAAACCTTTCGATTAGAACGTCGTTCGGATCCTGCTCTTTTGCCATTGCATCGCCAAAAACTCGTGCCGGCGGGCCTCTCGTAGACCAAGCTGTCCCCTAATTTACCATACATGTGGGCCAATGACAAAGGTATTACCGCGGCCAGCCACCCCATAGCTTCACGGCAAAATCATTGTACAATGCTAGCGATCTCGAAACTGGCCTCAAGGTCCGCCCATGAAATCTGACGACCCCAACATTCAGTGGATTGAAGAACCCAAGCTCGGGCTGGCGGGCAAAATGTACCTGCCGCTGTTCGTGGAAGGCTTGGCCACCACCACGCGGCACCTGTTTGGCCCGAAAGTCACCGTCAGCTTCCCCGAAGCGCGGCCCAAAGTGGGAAATCCGCTCATTTATCGCGGCGTTCATCGCCTGAACAAAGACGAACATGGCCGCGTCAAGTGCGTGGCCTGCTTTCTGTGCGCCACGGCCTGTCCGGCCCATTGCATCGACATTGTCGGCGTGGAAAGCCCCTGGCCCGATCGCGAAAAATACCCGCAAACCTTCGTCATCGACGAGCTGCGTTGCATCTTTTGCGGCATGTGCGAAGAAGCTTGCCCGGTGGATGCCATCGAACTAACCAGCTTTCTCGACCTGACGGGCCGCAGCCGCGAGGAGATGATCTTCGACAAGCAAAAACTGCTCAGCGTTTACGATCAAACCAAGGATACCGAACCGATGAAATCGCATGAGCTAGGAGGCACCACATGAGCACGGCGGCACAAACCATCGCTTTTGCCACCGCCCTGTTGGCCGGCGGCCTCTGGTTGCAATTGCCTCGCGGGCAAGGACGCGGCCGTTGGTGGGGTGTCGTGTTGGCCGCCATCGGCGTGGGCATGCTTGGCGCGTTGGTCATTCGCTTTCAGCAGCGGTACTGGGTTGGCGAGATGGTGTTCTTCGCCGTCGCCATCACCACCATCGTTTCGGCGGTCGGCGCCGTAACCATGCGCAGCCCGGTTTATTGCGCCTTGTGGTTCGCGTTGACGCTGGTGGGCACCGCGGCGCTGTTGCTGTTTCAAGGCGCCCAGTTTCTCGGCATCGCGACGGTGGTGGTCTACGCCGGCGCGATTTTGGTGACGTTTTTGTTTGTGCTGATGCTGGCTCAGCCGGAGGGGCACACCTATTACGACCGTGTTTCCTGGGAGCCGCTGCTCTCGGCCTGCACCGGCGCGGTGTTGATTGGATTGCTGACGGCCACACTGTTCTTGCCCGCCGAGGGCAAAAAGGTCCAGTCCGGCTGGAAGGCCGACAACGTGGCCGCGGCCGATCGCGAGGCGAAGATCCTTGGCTCCGAACACATGGCCCAACTCGGCAAGCATCTATTTAGTCGTTACCTGATCGCGGTGGAGGTGGCCGGCACGTTGTTGTTGGTCGCGTTGGTCGGCGCGGTGGCGATCGTGGCGCAGGGGGGTGTGGCGCGCCGTGGTGAAGTTATGGAATCGATAGGGAGGGTGCGACATGGATGAAGTTCAGATATTGGAGCGTTACCTCTTCATCGGCGCGCTGCTGTTTGGCATTGGGCTGGTCGGGTTTGTCAGCCGCCGCAACATGATCGTGATGTTTCTGGCGGCCGAGATGATGCTGCAAGGCATCACCGTGAGCCTGGTGGCCTGGAGCCGCTTCCACAACGATTGGGGCGGGCAGATCCTGGTGATCTTCATTCTTACCGTGGCCGCCTGTGAAGCGGCGATCGCCTTGGCATTGATTCTCATGCTCTATCATCGCAGTGGCAAGCTCGACATCGCCTTCTGGCAAACGGTGCGCGAAGCGAACCAGCCGCGATACGTGGACCAGCAATTACCGGCGGAGCCGCTCAAGATCGAGCACTGGCCCACCTTGCCGCTCGCCGGCGTCGAACCCAAGCATGCGGATGACGAGGTCATTCACCGCAGTCACGTTTAGCCCATAGGGTGGGCATTGCCCATCGTTGCCGTCCACGACGGCGATCATGGCCGGGAACGAGCGGTAGTTCTCTTTTGTTTAAGGCTTCTCGGCGAGGGCTGGTGTCAGCCGCGAAGAATTGTATGATCTTAGCAACTGTTTCTCCGCCATTATGCCGCCGGCAACATGTTTGAAATAAAAACACTGCTGATTTTGATTCCCGGCCTGCCCCTGTTGGCTTGCCTGCTGACCGCGTTTCTCGGCGCCAAAGTGCTGCGGCGGCGCAGCCACTGGCCCACGGTGTTGGCCATCGTCGCGTCGTTCGTGTGCAGTCTGTTTTTGCTGTCGGCGGTGCATCGCCTCCAAGCCGAGCAATCGCCCGGCGCGGTCGGCATCGAACAGGTCTACACCCTTTGGAGTTGGGTGGACTTTTCCGACGCCTATCAGTTGGGCAAGGAAGGTTCCCGCGCTTTTAGCATTGAGATCGCCCTGCGGGCAGATCCGCTCACGGCCATCATGCTGACGATGGTCACCTGCGTCTCGTCGCTGGTGGCGATTTATTCGATCGGCTACATGCACGACGACCGCGGCTATTGGCGGTTCTTCACTTATGTGTCGCTGTTTGTCTTCTCGATGACCATGCTCGTCTCAGCGAGCAACTTCCTGTTGCTGTATGTGTTTTGGGAAGCGGTCGGCTTTTGCAGCTACATCTTGATCGGCTTCTGGTACGAAAAACCCACGGCGGCGGCCGCCGGTAAAAAAGCGTTTTTGGTCACGCGCTGCGGCGATTTCGGTTTCGCTCTGGGCGTGTTTCTTATATGGACCACCTACGGCACGCTCAATTTTCACGACGTGAACGCCGACGGGGCGCCCGCGGCGGCGGGAGAACAAGCGGCCGTTGAAGGCGTGCTGGGCCAATCGCGGCTGGCGCGGCCTCCGGCGGAAGGCTATATCGGCGGCCCGGTGGGCATTGCGATTGTGCTCTGCCTGCTGGCCGGCGCGTGCGGCAAAAGCGCTCAATTTCCCTTGCATGTTTGGTTGCCCGACGCGATGGAAGGCCCCACTCCTGTCAGCGCGCTGATTCACGCGGCCACGATGGTCACGGCCGGCGTTTATATGTTCACGCGCGTCACGCCACTGTTGGTGGCAGCGCCCGACGGCGCGGCCGTCGTGGCGATTGTCGGCTCGTTCACGGCGCTGTTGGCCGCGCTGATCGCGCTCACGCAGAACGACCTGAAGCGCATCATGGCTTATTCCACCATCAGCCAATTGGGATACATGTTTCTGGGCGTGGGGGTGAGCACGTTGGCGGGCATTACCGCCGGCATGTTTCATTTATTCACGCACGCGTTTTTCAAGGCTCTGTTGTTCTTGGCGTCGGGCAGCGTCATGCACGCCATGGGCGGGGTGATCGACATCACGCGCTTCGGCGGCCTGCGGCGCGTGATGCCTTGGACCTGTCGCACGTTTCTTTTCGGCGCGTTGGCCTTGTGCGGCGTGTTTCCCTTCGCGGGTTTTTGGAGCAAAGACGCCATTCTCGCCTCCGCCCACGAAGCGGAGCACGGCTGGATGTTGTTCGGCGGCACGGTGCCGCTCTACGACGTGCTTTACTACTTGGGCCTTTTCACCGCGTTTTTAACGGCCATTTACACGTTTCGCGCCTTCTTTAAGACCTTTTATGGCGCGACGGAGATTCCACAAGAGGCCGGCCACCACGCTCATGAGTCGCCGCGGACCATGATTGTGCCGTTGCAGATGCTGGCGTTGGCCGCGTTGGTCGTGGGCGCCGTTGAGTATGGCGACGCGTTCGGTTCTTTCCTCTCGCACACGCCTTCACTGGCCTACGCCCCCTTACACCCGCCCGAACACACTGCGGAAAGCGGGGCGCACGCCCAGGCGATGGCCTTGAGCACGCT
>DASVGM010000424.1:0-8458 GCA_036379555.1 Pirellulales bacterium
TCGACGCGCTGTTGCCGCGAGGGTGCCGGCAAACAAAGGTCGCCCCCTTGGCCGGCGGTTCGCCGGGCGAGAGCATCGATCTGCAGTTGTTCTCGCCCGAAGGGTCGGTCACGGTGCAGGTTTCGCGGCGGCCGGAGCGCGGCAAGACGACAAGCGGCGCCACCTTGCGATTCGCCGCCGACGCGCTTCGCGCGGAGTTCCGTACCCGCATCGAGGCCACCGAGGGAGAATGGTTTACCATTCAGGCCACGGTTGATGACGAATGGGAAATCGACGCCGTCACGGCCGACCGGGAGGGCGCTTTGGAGAGTTGGTCGGTCAACCGTTCGGCGCGGCCCGGCATTTTGATTTTACAGTTCGCCGAACCGGTGGCGGTCAATCGTCCGTTGGAATTGATGATCACGGGCCACCGGCGTTTGTCGACCGCTGCGCGGCTAGCCGGCAAGTCGTTGGAAATGCTGCATTTTCGCAGCCTGATCGATGCGCGTCGGCTGCTCGTTTTAGAAACCGCGGCCAGCCAGAGCGTGCGGCTGGACGGCCTCGATCGGCCGCGTCTGCGGCGGCGAGCGTCGCTGAGCCCGGCCGATCGGGCGCTGCTGCCATCGGCCTTTTCCGACTTCATTCTGGAAGTCGATCCCGATCGCAAGAATTGGGGGGCCACGATCGAGCGCCGCGCGCCGCGTTTTTCGACGGAGATTCGGGCCTTGGCCGAGGTGGGCCCGCGCGACTGCCAAGAATCGTACGTCGTTCATTGCCGGCCGGACGGCTCACGCGTCGATCACCTGCTGCTGGCCTTCAGCCCGGCTCGTGAGGCGGCAATTGAGTTTAGCGGTGACGAATCGTTGGGTGCGATTGTCACCGAGCGGCTGTCCGTCGCCGAGCAAACCGCGCGCGGCCTGCCGGCAGACTCCGAGGTCTGGTCGTTGCACTGGGGCCAGCCCGCGACGGAGCCTTTTGAGCTGCGCGCCGCGCGAACGCTGTCTCTGGAAGACCGCCTGATTCCCGCGCTCGCCTCAACGCCCGACGCCGCCGAACAGCAAGGAACCGTCGAAATACGATTCAAGACGGCCCCGCTCGTGGTGGAGAGCGACAAGCGGCTGGAGCCGATCGCGGCGCGATCGCAAACGAATGGCGAAAGTTGCACCGGCGGCGCCGCGTTTCGCTATGACCCGCTGGCTGAGTTAAGCGGACTGGCGCCGCCCGCCGTGGTGCTGCGCGCGCCGACCGACGCCGCGCAACCGGCTCGGGCGCACGTCTGGCGACTGAGACTGCATTCGCTTTATCGCCCGTCGGGTGAAGCGGACCATTTCGCCGTCTTTGATATGGAAAACCACGGCGCCGAACAGTGCGTGGTCAAGCTGCCGCCCGGCGCTGAACTGGTAAGCGCTCGCGTCGACGGCGCGGCGATCGCGGGGCGGCCTGACGGAGCGGATTTGAGAATTCCGCTTCCCGAATCACGGGCTTTTCCGGTTGTCGTCGTCGAATATTTTTTGCGTGAGCGGCGCCTGGGCGCGTTGGCGCGCCTTGAAGCGCCCTGGCCCAGCATCGATTTACCAGTGGCCGCGCGCCAGTGGCAGGTTTCGTGCGGCGGCCAGTATGAACCGCTCCTCGGGCCGGGCGAAACGCCCGCTTGGACGACGCGCATGTTCGGTTCCTTGGCAAGACCTTCGGACACACCGCCCTTCAACCCGCTCAGCCAGGCGGATTGGCGCCAAGCCGCGCGCCGTTGGCATCGAGAGAGTGGCGCGCGTGCGCCGACCGATCGGTTACTTGAATCGTTGGGTCAGGCAATCGCGCATGCCGACACCGACGTCGTTCCGCTCGGGCGGCTGCTGGCGGCGAACCAGGCGGAAGAGTCGCCGCCGGTTGCGCGTGTGCTCGTCGACGAGCGAGCTCTCGCATCGCTGAGCGTCGCCGCCGCCGCACCCGTCCGGGGCTACGCCGCTTCCGACACACTCGATTCGCCATCGGCCGCGGCGTTGGCGGCCCAGCGATTGACTTCACTCGGCCTGGCTTTGCTGCTCGACGGCGAACAAGTCGTGCTCACCAGCCGATCCGCCGCGATGGCGCGCGGCGGCGTTCCGGCTTCGGGCGCGGTCTTCGTGGCGCGTGCCGCGGAGGCGAGCGCGGCCGCGACAGGCAATTCGCCGGCCCCATCGTATGTTCCGCTCGCCGCCTGGCTGCAAAGCCCCGCGGCGGCCTGGGAGAACGAGGCGGCGGAGTGCGCCCAAAATCTGAATTGCGTCTGGCAGGCTTACGAGATCAAATCGGACGGCGGCCGGCTTTGGAGCGTCACTTTCGTCCACCGCGAGGTCGTCATCGCCGCCAGTTGGGCGCTGGCGGCGCTGTTGTTTTGTTTCGGCATCTGGCTCTCGCGTCGTCGTTTTGCCTGGCTGGTGCTGAGCATCGGCCTGGCGGGGGTGGCCGCCACGTGGGCGCCCGCCGCGCTGTTGCCCCTTGCCCGGGCCGCACTCTATGGTTCGTTAGCCGCGGCGGTTTGGCAGCGTGTGCGACCGCGACTGCGCCGGTCGGCGAACAACGCCGCGCCGGCGAAGGAAACGATGCGGGCGGCCTGGTCGTCCACCGTGCCGGTTTTGATTGTGTCGGTCCTGAGCGGTGCGGCGTTGGGCGATGATGTCGGGCAAGCGACGACACGCGACAAGCCCGCCGAAGTGCATCGCGTGTTTGTGCCGGTTGATTCTGACAATAAGCCCGGCGCGCGTTATTATGTGCCGACTGACTTTCTCGATGAGCTGCGCCGCCGCGCCAGCCAGGCCGGTAACGAACCGCGCGGCTGGTTGATTACGTCGGCGAAGTACGAGTGCCAGTTGGCGCGCGAAACTTTGGAAGCGCCGATCACCGTGACCGCATTTACCGCGCGGTTCAAATTCGAGGTGCTGTCGCCTTACTCGCGACTGCGGCTGCCCTTTGTCAACCGGCAAGTGAAATTGGCCCCGGAGGGCGCGAAGCTCGACGGCCAGCCGATTAAAATCACCTGGTCTGAAACCGGCGAAGAGATCATATACGATGTCATTGAGCCGGGTCTGTATGAGTTGGAGCTTTCACTGTTGCCTGTGCTCGGCGATACCACCGAAACGCGCGAGTTGAAACTTTCCATTCCAAAAGTCGCCCTGGCGACGCTCGACGTGTCGTTGCCGGCCGAAGGGCTGGCCGTGGAACTGCCCGGCATTGGCGGCGAGCAGCGTCTGCTCGAAGGTGGCCGAAAACTGTCAGCCAACCTGGGACCGCTCGAGGCGCTCACGCTGCGCTGGCCTCGGCCCAGCGCCGCGCCGATGGCCGAAGTGGAAGAGCTATTTTGGCTGAAGGTGCGTCCCGGCTCGGTTGTGCTCGATGTCGCTTTGAAGCTGAACGTGTCGGGCGGCCCCTTGCGCGAGGTGCGGTTCACGGCCGACCGCCGCTTGCGATTGGTGCCCGGCGCGATCACCGCCAAAGAACTGCCCGCGGCCGGCGAGTCGGAAACCTCCGACGCCCCGCAATCCGTCGAGCTTGATTTGGAGCAACCGATATCGGGGCAAGGCGCCGTTCGCCTGTCGTTTTTGATGACCGGCGCCTCGGGCGTGGGCAACCTGCGCTTGCCGTCGTTTCATACGCAAAACGCCCGCGTCGTGCGGCGCTGGTTGGCGGTGACGGTCGATCCGTCGCTGGATTACGAAACGCATGACGCGGAGCGCCTGGAAGCGTTGCCGGCGGCGGATTTCGCCGCTCAATGGGGCGGCGCGTCGCTGGGCGATTCGCTGACCTACCGCCTGCCCGAAGAAGAAACCACCTGGAGTCTCGCCACGCGCTCACGCGAACCACAAACGGCCGTTAAGGAGTCGCTGTCGCTCAGTTTTCAGCGCATGCGCGCGCTCGTGCTGTACGAAGCCCAGTTGACGACTTCCGACGGCTTCGTTTTCCAACACCGCCTCTGGGTTCCGCCGGAAATTGAAATCGAGGATGTCGCCCTCGAAGAGGAGGGCGTCAACCGCGTCTCGCACTGGGCGCGCAGCGAGCGCGGCGTGGTCAGTGTGTTTCTCGATCGGCGGCTCACCGGCGCGCAGCGACTGTCGCTGACCGGCCGCGTGCCCGTGCGCGCTAGCGGACGCCTGGCGTTGCCCAAGGTCGGCTTTGAGCCTGACGACCACGCCGTCACGATTGAACGCGCCAACGTCCTTTCGCGAGTCGTGCGACTGTATCGCCAGCCGACAGTGGAAATCGCGTTGGAAGACGCCGCCGGACTGTCGCCCTTGTCCGATCCGCTGCCGGAACTGTTCGACAGCCGTTTGGGCCGGCTCGTTGTGGCACAGGCCGCCGCCGCCGATTATTCCGGCAACGTGTCCGTAACCGCGAATCGCTGCCGCGTTCACGACCTGGAGCAGCTCACGTCAATTCGGTATGCGAACCAGCAGTGGCAAGCTGAAATTCAATTCCGCTTTAAGGCGGATGGCGGCATTCTCGATTTCGTGCGGCTGGAGGTGCCGCCGGCGTGGTCGGCCAACCTGGAAGTTGTCGCGCCGGTCGCCGTGGCCGAAGTTTCGCGACAGCCGGGTGACAACCGCCAGGAACTGATCGTTCGGCCGCTCGTTCCCTTCAGCGGCGAGTGCCGACTGAAGCTGCGCGCCGCGGTGAAATTTCCACCGGGTGAGATCGTGTCGGCGCCCGACGTCATCGCCACAGACCTACCCGCCGGCGAACGGTTTTGGTCGCTGCCGCGGCAGGTCGGCGTTGAGACGGTGGATTGGGATCCGGAGCGCATGTCGCCCGCGGTCCTTCCAGAACATTGGAGCGATGCGGCGGTGGAGGCCGCGCTGATATATCGCGCTCTCGGCGAGCGGCCGCGGGCGGTTTTGAGCGCGGTGAAAACCAGCACCGAATTGGCCCGTGTGCGATTGTGCGACATGCGATTGGCGCTTTCCGGCGACCGCATGTCGGCCGTGGCGGCGTTTGACCTTTTGCCGGGTGGTCATGCGAGTTGCCCGCTGGAACTGGCCGCCGGTTGGCAACTTATTGAGGTCAAGGTCGGCGGCGCGTGCGTGGCGCCGCTCGGCCAAGGCGAGGGAAAATGGGAAGTGCCGCTGCGTTCCAACCGGCTTCCGCAGCGCGTGGAAGTGGCGTTGGCCATGAACAAGCCCGCTTCCGATCACCGGTTGCGCTGGCCCATTGCCTGGCTGGAAAACTGGCCGGTGGAAGAAACACTGCTGGCCGTATCCGTGCCCGACGATTACCAGGTGCGGGCCGGCGTGCCTCGCACCAGCACCATCGCCGGTCAGGCCGCGAGTCTGGCTAGTGCCGTCGAGTTGCTGGAGCTTCCGCCCGAAGGCGTCGCCACCACCGAGCGAGACGAATTGGCCGCCTGGTATGAGCCTTGGGCGCATTGGATTATTTTCTGCCGGCGCGAGGGGCGCCGGGCGGAATTGGGCGTCGAGGCGACCGCGGCCGCCGGCACGCAGGGCATAATCGACGATGCCTGGTCAAAGAACGCGCGCCGGTTAGGTGTTGAACAGGTGCTTCGGCGCCTGGCGAAGCAGCCGCTGCATGCTGTGCAAACGCTCGAGGTGTGGCAACAACTACACTCCGCGACGCCGACCGCGCAGTATCATTGGACCGGCGCGGCCGGGCCCGGCGAAATCCAATTGATCCGGCGTGGCCGAGGCGGGTTGCATCGTTTCACCGGGTCGTTATGGGTGGTTGCCTTCTTTGCCATCGCCCTCGCGGCGCGGCGAGTGGCCAGGGCCGACCTGCTGGATCGCTGGCCGCAGGGAGCGTTGGTGGGCCTCGGGCTGCTCTGGTGGTTGTTCTGTCAACCCAGCGCGGCGGGCTGGCTGGCGATCGCTTGCGGCCTGGTTCTTTCCGTGCGATCGCTGTGGCGGCCGCTCGCCTCCTAGTTCGACTTTGCGATGCTAGCCGTCACTCTTCACTCTCTCATCATTCAATGTTCCCACCACCTGGCACGCGCTCGTCGCGCCGAGTTGGCTCAAGGCGGAGGGTAAGGCGTCAAGAATTTCCATCGAAGCGGTGGGACGATAATAGTTCACTGTGCCAAGCTGTACGGCGCTGGCGCCGGTGACAAGAAACTGCATGACGTCGTCGAGCGTGGCGATGCCGCCGATGCCAATGATCGGCGCCTTGATGGCGCGCCGCGCCTGGTAGACGGCACGCAAAGCAATGGGTTTGATCGCGGGTCCGCTGAGCCCGCCCAGCACATTGCCCAACATCGGCCGACGCCGACGCCAATCGACCGCCATGCCCAGACAAGTGTTGATGAGCGAGATCGCATCGGCCCCGCCCGCCTCGGCGGCCTGGGCAATGGCGGCGATGTTCGTCACGTTGGGCGTTAGCTTCGCCACAATCGGCAACGAGCACGCCCGGCGGACGCCGGCGACCACCGCCTCGCACGATGCCGCGTCGGTGCCGAAATCAACCCCACCGCTCACGTTCGGGCAGGAAATATTCAGCTCGATGGCGGCCACCCCCGGCTGCCGGTCGAGTTGTGCCGCCAACTCGATGAAATCTTGCTGACTGCGGCCGGCGATGCTGACCACGATCGGCGCGCCAATCGTTCGCAAGTAGGGCAAGTGGTGGGCGACGAAGGCGTCGATACCATCATTGTCCAAGCCGATGGAATTCAGCATGCCGGCGGCCGTTTCGACCGTGCGCCAGGGCGCGTTGCCCAGTCGTGGTTGGCGGGTGATCGTCTTGGGCAAAATGCCGCCCAGGCGGCTGAGATCGACCAATCCTTGCATCTCACGGGCATAACCGAATGTTCCCGAGGCGACCATGATGGGATTGGGCAAGCGCAGCCGGCCGAGTTGCACGGAAAGGTCGACGACAGGTTCGGTTGAAATGGAGTTTTGCACAGTTAATAGTTTGGCGTGGGCGGACGATAATGCCGCAGGTCGATCGAACGGAACCACTCGATTGTCGGTTGCAAGCCGTCACGCAACGGCACTTGAGGCTCCCAGCCCAGCCGCTGCCGAGCCAAAGAAATGTCGGGCCGCCGCTGGCGAGGATCGTCGGCGGGCGCGGGCTCATAGATCAACCGCGACTTGGAACCGGTCAACTCCAGCACCAACTCGGCAAGCTGTTTGATCGTGAACTCACCCGGATTGCCCAGGTTCACGGGGCCGATGAAGTCATCGGGGCCGTTCATCATGCGCACCATGCCTTCCAGCAGATCGTCGCGGTAGCAAAAGCTGCGCGTTTGCTCGCCGTTGCCGTAGATCGTAATGTCGCTGCCGGAAATGGCCTGTTGAATGAAGTTGGAGACGACGCGGCCGTCGTAGGGATGCATGCCGGGTCCGTAGGTGTTGAAAATGCGCACGACGCGCACGTTAATGCGGTTCATGCGGTGATAATCGAAAAACAGCGTTTCGGCCGCGCGTTTGCCTTCGTCGTAGCAGGCGCGCGGGCCGATGGGGTTCACCGAGCCGCGGTAGCTTTCCGGCTGCGGATGAACTTCGGGGTCGCCATACACCTCACTGGTCGAGGCTTGCAAGACCTTGGCGCGGCAGCGTTTGGCCATGCCCAGCACGTTAATGGCGCCCATCACCGACGTTTTCATGGTTTTGATGGGGTTGTATTGGTAATGGCCCGGCGCGGCGGGGCAGGCCAAGTTGTAAATCTCGTCCACTTCCAGCCAGATCGGCTGTGTAACGTCGTGACGAATCAACTCGAAATTGGGCCGCGCGAGCAGGTGCGCGACGTTGCTCTTTTGGCTCGTGAAAAAATTATCGAGACAGATGACGTCATGGCCTTCGTCGGCCAGACGTTCGCACAGTCTTGAGCCTAGAAAACCGGCGCCGCCGGTCACGAGAATGCGTTTGATGTTCGTCACGGGAAACATGGCTTGGTGTCAAATCACTTGGCCGTCGAAAGGCAGCCTGGTTGCGGCGCGGCGCCTGCGTACCGCGTGCGGCATAGTGTAGTGGATGCGCTCCCGGCCCGCCAGCGTTGGCCGGACGCCGGCGGTGGCGGAGTGGAACAAATCTCACGTCAAATCGTTGATGGTTTCCTGTCTAAAACACGATCCTTTTGCGCAGCCCAGGATGGGCCACCCAGGCGCGCGGCGCCTCAAGTGCGATGGACGAGGAACACCCTAAAACGCTCCAACGGCACTGTTGACAAGATGGTCGGCCTCGTTGACAGAAATAAAAAACGCGACATTTTTTTCGCGGCGTTAACTCTTTGCCTGCTTGCACTTGCACGCCGCCGCCGCGCCGATGCCGCCGCGCCCCCGCGCCCCCGCAATAACAAACATGGGGGGTAAGGGTGTTTGCTGACTCGTGTCGGCGTGGCGGCCGCTCCGTATGAATTCCGAATTGTCAAAGATCGAACAGCAGACTTTGCCATCTGCCGCCGCCCGCATTCTGTTTTTCTATCACGCGGTTGGCTTGGCGGGTTTTTTCGCGCGCCACGCCTGACACTGATGACCCTGTGGTGGGTGGCTTGACGTCATCTT
>DASVGM010000425.1:0-4702 GCA_036379555.1 Pirellulales bacterium
AATGTCCGATTCTGATACCAAAATGAGTTGAGCTTCCATACCGGATTAGGTTTGGGATTGTGAGCATGTAGGGCGGGCATTGCCCACCACAAGCTCATGGTGGGCAATGCCCACCCTACGGCCCCTCGGCGTTTGGACCTCTACCCCAAAAAACAAGATTGACGCCACACTAGGAAGCCCATCCTCCACGGGTGTTGTCTGTGAGTTAGAACCATGTCTCGAGTCGCACAAATTCGTCACCGTTTGGTCTCGTTGCTTTTAATCGGCGGGCTTTTGGTGGCGGCGGCGATGGTTTACCCGCGCCTGATCGCTTTGCTAAAACCTCCGGCCGCCGTGCGCCATCGCCGCGCCAGTCCTTTATTTAAACTGACCGGCCCCGAAAGCATCGCGCTGTCGGATGAGGCCGTCACGGCCATTGGCTTTGAACTGGCCACGGTCGAGCAGGCGCCGGCGCCCGAGCCGCTGCGCCTGCCGGGCTACTTGATGGTCGATCCCAACAGCCTGGTGCCCATCCATTCCCGCTTTCCGGGCCAGGTGGTCCGGGTCGGCTTCACCGAGGACGTCAACATCCGCGGCCAGCGGATTAGGCGGCCGTTGCGTTTTGGAGACAACATCAAAGAGAGGCAGCTCCTGGCGATTGTCTGGAGCACTGACATCGGGCAGAAAAAAAGCGAATTGGTCGATGCGTTGTCGAAGCTCGCCCTAGACAAAACCATTTTGGACAGCTTTGAACAGGCGCCGGGCGCGATTCCGCGAAACAAAATGGAGGAAGCTCGGCGGAACGTCGAAGCGGACAAGATTCAAGTGAACGCCGCCAAGCGCACCTTGGCCGCCTGGCAACTCAGCGAGTACGAAATCAACGAGGTCATCAAGGAGGCCAGCGAGCTGCGCGAGAGCGGAGAACAAATCGCCGCGGCCAAAACCTGGTCGGAACTGCAAATCGTCGCGCCGCGCAACGGAGTCATCCTGGAAAAAAACGTCAACGAGGGTGAAGTCGTGGATACGAACGACAACCTCTTCAAAGTCGCCGATCTGTCGACCATACAAGTTCTGGCCTATGTTTATGAAGAAGATTTGCCGGTTATCGAGACGCTGAAGCCCCAAGAGCGGCGTTGGCTCATCGACTTGAAGAGCGATCCGAACGACAAGCCGCGGGAGGGGATGTTTTCGCTCATCGGCAGCGTGATCGATCAAACCATGCGCACCGCGCCGATCGTGGGTTGGCTGGAGAACGACGACCGCAAGTTGCGCGTGAATCAATTTGTGACGGCCACCGTCGAACTTCCCGCCGACCCGGCCATGGTGAAACTGCCGGTTTCGGCCTTGATTGAAGAAGGCAGCACCGTGGCCGTGTTTGTGGAATCGGACCCCGCCATTCACGAGGTGACGCGGCGCGTGGTGGCCGTCACGCGCCGCGGCGAGAAAATGGCCTTCGTCCGCGCCATACCGAACAAGGAGGAACGCGACGACGACGCTTTGCCGTTGCGCGTCGGCGAGCGCGTCGTGATCTCCGGCGTGTTGCAACTCGATAACGAACTGGACATCCTCAAATCGTCGCCCGATGACGATAACGAGGACGCGGAGTAGACATGGCCTATCGCATCATTCAGTGGGCGCTCGACAACAAGCTGATTGTCATTTTGCTGGCCGTCGGGTTGGCGGGCATCGGCGGCTATTCGTTCAAACACGTCAACGTCGAGGCGTATCCCGACCCGGCGCCCGCCATCATCGAGGTCATCGCCAAATATCCCGGCGCCAGCGCCGAAGAGGTCGAGCGGCAGGTGACCATTCCGCTGGAGGTCATCACGGCGAGCGTGCCGGGCTTGACCTACACGCGCACCAAGTCGCTGTTCGGCCTGTCGCACATGCGCAACCAGTTCGACTATGGCATCGACTATTACGCGGCGCGGCAGGAAATCATCAACCGCCTGCAATTCGTCGACGCGCTGCCCCCTTCGGTCTCGCCGGAGATCTCGCCCACCAGCCCCACGGGCGAAATCCTGCGGTATACGCTGGAAAGCCCCAAAGACGCCTTGGGAAACGACCTTTATTCGCTCAACGATCTCAAGGCGCAGCAAGACTGGGTGCTGGAGCGCGAGTTTCGCCGCGTGCGGCGCATTATCGACGTCGTCAGCAGCGGCGGCACCGTGAAACGCTATGAGGTGCGGCCCGACCCCGAGCAACTGATGAACTATGGCATTACGCTCGACAAGCTGCAAACCGCCATCGCCAACAGCAACGCCAACGTCGGCGGCAGCTACTTGTTTGAAGGCGACAACGTGCTCAACGTGCGCGGCGTCGGTCTGATCGGGCTGGGGCAAGATCCGAGCCGCGCGCCGTTGATGCTGACTGCCAAACCGGAAGAGGCCGCGGCTTTTCTGCGCCGCGAGGAAGAGCAGCGCATTCACCGCATTCGCGAAACCGTGATCACCGCGAAAAACAACGTGCCGATCCGCGTGAAAAACGTCGTCGAGGGAGGTCCGCTGCGCTACGCCGAGGAAATCGGCGAGCACGGCGTCCGCGTGCATTATCAGCCGCGACTCGGCCAGGTCGGCGCCAGCGTGCCGAAACTCGATGAAGACGGCGTGCAGGCGATCGACACCAAGGGCCTGCCCGCCTGGCTGGATGAAAAAGAACGCGTGCAGGGCATCGTGCTGTTGCGCAAGGGAGAGCCCTCGCTGCCCGCGTTGGAAGCCTTGAATGAGAAGATCGACCAACTCAATGAACCCACCGGGCGGCTGCTGCCGGGCATCAAGATCAGGCCGTATTACGACCGCACCAACCTGATTCACGTCACGACCGAAACGGTGCAAGAGAACCTGCTGGTGGGCATGACGCTCGTCTCACTGATCCTGTTGATGTTTGTCAGCAACGTGCGCAGCGCGTTCATCGTGGCGATCAACATCCCACTGGCGCTGTTGTTCGCTTTTTCCGTGCTTTTCTTGCGCGGCAAGTCGGCCAATTTGCTGTCGATCGGGGCGGTCGATTTTGGCATCATCGTCGATTCGTCGGTGATCATGGTGGAAAACATCTACCGCCATCTCAGCTCTGGCGAATATCTCGACCTGCCACTGAAAGAGCGCATTCTCAAGGCCAGCCGCGAGGTGGAACGCAGCTTGTTCTTCACCACGGCCATCATGGTCTGCGCCTTTCTGCCGCTGTTCACGATGAAAGGCCCCGAAGGCCAGATTTTTGGGCCGATGGCCGATACTTACGCTTTCGCGCTGGGCGGGGCGCTGTTGTTGGCGCTGACGTTGGCGCCGGTGCTCTGCTTGTTGATGTTCAAGAACCTGCAGCCCATTCCCGACAATTTCATGGTGCGGTTTCTCAAACGGCGCTACCTGTGGCAATTGGACCTCTGCCTGCGGTATCGCTGGGTGACGATGGCCGCGATGGTGACGCTGATCGCCGTGACGGCCGGCCTGTTGCCGTTCTTGGGCCGCGAGTTCATGCCCGAGTTGGAAGAAGGCAATCTCTGGATTCGCGCCACGCTGCCGATCAACATTTCGCTGCCGGCGGCGTCGGCCAAAGCCGACGCGGCGCGGCTGATCATGCAAAAATATCCTGAAATCGAATCGGTGGTGGCCCAAACCGGCCGTCCCGACGACGGCACCGACCCCACGGGTTTTTACAATATCGAGTTTTTCGTGCCGCTAAAGGCGCGGGCCGAATGGCCGGCGGTCAAAGACGAAAGCGCCTGGCGAAAGTGGCTCACTTCCAAACGGCCGCGGACCAAGCAAGAACTGGTCAGCGAAATGAACGCCGAGCTCAACAAAAGCATCGCCGGCGTCAACTGGAACTTCTCCCAGAATATTCGCGACAACGTGATGGAAGCGTTGTCGGGCGTCAAGGGCGACAACTCCGTGAAGATTTTTGGACCCGATCTCGACCAGCTTGAAAGCCTGGCCAAAGAGGTCGTGACGCGGCTGAGCGCCATTCCCGGCATTAACAACGTGGGGCTGTTCCGCGTCAAAGGGCAACCCAATCTGGAAATACCCGTCGATCCGGAAAAGTGCAACTACTGGGGAGTGAACGTCAGCGACGTGGAAGACGTGGTGGAAATCGCCGTCGGCGGCAAGGCTTTTTCGGAGATGATTGAAGGCGAGAAGCGCTTCGACATCACCTTGCGCTGGCCGGCGCGGCTGCGCGACAACGTGAACACGATCTTGAACATCCCAGTCGATGTCTCCAACAACCAGACCAACCCAGACGTGCCGTCGGGCGACATTCCCAGCGACGAGACTTCGGCCGCCGGAAATCTGGCGACCATTGGCACGAGTATTATTCCGCCCAAGTTCAGCGGCAGCGAGTTTGGCGCCGCCGAGACCAATCTCGATCGTTCGCCGCGCCGCCGCCTGCGCGACCTGGTGACGCCGCTGAACAAGGCGGGCAAGCTCGATCGCAACGGTCGTTTCATACGCTCCGGCGCATCGACGATTTACCGCGAGCAAGGCCAGCGGTTCATCGCCATCAAATTCAGCGTGCGCGGCCGCGATTTGGCCGGCGCCGTGGCCGAGGCGCAACGCGGCACGGCCGATCTCTTCAAAGAGCCTTACCGGGCCGAATGGAGCGGCGAGTTCCAGGAAATGCAGGAAGCCGAGCACCGCTTGCTATATATCATTCCGCTCTCGTTGGGGCTGATCTTCATCATGCTCTATTTGGCGTTGCATTCGCTGCTCGACGCGGTGGTGGTGCTTTCCAA
>DASVGM010000426.1:0-5408 GCA_036379555.1 Pirellulales bacterium
GCATGATCAATGAAGAAGGGGCGATCGTGCCCGAACAGTTCCGCATGGTTGAACTATTCGACCGCATCGATTGCCTCGGCAAGGCCGTCTTGGGGCTGACCACGCAATGCGCCCAATGCCACACGCACAAGTTCGATCCGTTGACGCACGATGAGTATTACGGCATGTTCGCTTTTTTGAACACGTCGTACGAAGCCCAGTCGTGGGTTTACACCGCCGACCAACGGCGGCAAATCACCGAGATCGAGCAAGGCCTGCGCGCGGTGGAAGAACGCTTCAAGGCCGGCCGGCCACAGTGGGCGCAAGAATTGGCCGACTGGTCAAAGAGCATCGTTGAGAAGCAACCGGCGTGGGAGCCGCTCCTCGCCACGAAGCTGGAAACCATCAGCGGGCTGAACCACCCGACGCAAGAGGCCGACCTTTCGATTTTGATGAAAGGTCATTCCAGTGCCGACGTGTTTCTAATCGCGTCGCCGGCGCTGGAAGGCGTCACCGGGCTGCGCATCGAGGCGCTGAACCATCGCGACCTGCCGCACAATGGCCCCGGCCGCAGCCGCCTGGGCACATGGGCCATTAATGAATTGGAGGCCTTCATCAAAAAGCCCGACGGCAAAGACTGGGAGAAGCTCAAGCTGGTGGGCGCCACGGCCGACTTTTCTCAAGCGGACCAGAAGCAGGCCGACGGCAAACGAGCCAGCGGCCCGGTCGATTACTTGATCGACGGCAAAGACGAAACCGCCTGGACGGCCGACCGCGGCGTCGGCCGGCGAAATCAACCATCGGCGGCGGTGGTGCGGTTTGAGCAACCGCTGGCATTGCCCGCCGGTACGCAACTAAAGCTGGCCTGGCGCATGGGCGACATGCTCGGTTGCTGCCGCTTTAGCATCACGCGGCAAGCGGCACCCGCGCCGCCGCCGGTAAATCACGCGGCGCTGCTCGCGCTGGCCAAACCGGTCGCAGCGCGCTCCGCGCCAGAAAGCGAAGCCATCTTCGCCGCATGGCGATCGACTCTTCCCGAAGCCAAACCGATCAACGACGAGATCGATGCGTTGTGGGGCAAATACCCGCAAGCGCCCACGTCGATTTTACACATGGCGGAGCAAGAACCGGACAAACGCCGCCAGACCTATTTGCTCGATCGCGGCAACTGGGACCAACCGCTCGGCGAGGTTCAGCCGCACACGCCCGCGGCGTTGAATCTCTTTAAGGACGAATGGCCGAAAAACCGGCTCGGTTTTGCCCAATGGCTCACCGACCGCGATTCGCCGCTGACGGCCCGCGTGGCGGTGAATCGTGTTTGGCAAGCGATCTTTGGCACCGGGCTGGTCGAAACGTCTGAAGATTTCGGCACGCGAGCGCCGGTGCCCGAATACCGCGAACTGCTTGATTGGCTGGCCGTCGACTTCATGGAAAACGGCTGGAGCCAAAAGCGCTTGCTTCGCACGATGATAACCAGCGCGGTCTACCGGCAATCATCGCAGGCCGCGGCCGAATTGTTGGCGGCCGACCCGGCCAACCAATGGCTGGCGCGAGGCCCACGGTTTCGCGCCGACGCCGAAGTGTTGCGCGACATCGCGCTTTGCGTGTCGGGCTTGATGACGCACAAACTCGGCGGGCCGAGCGTCATTCCGCCGGTGCCGCAAAACGTGCTCGACTACAACTACACTTATCCCGGCTATTGGAAGGCGGCCGAGGGGGCGGAGCGGTACCGGCGCACGTTATATGGTTTTCGCAAACGGTCGATGCCCGACCCTGTGATGTCGAATTTCGACGGCCCCAACGGCGATTTCGCCTGCGCTCGGCGGGTGCGGTCCAACACGCCGTTGGCGGCTTTGACCGTTTTGAACGAACCGATTTTTGTCGAAGCGGCCCGAGCGTTGGCGTTGCGCGTGTTGCGTGAAGGGGGCGCGAGCGACGCCGAGCGCGCCGATTATGCCTTTCGTCTGTGTGCCAGCCGGTCGCCAAGCGAAGCGGAGCGCGAAACGGTGCTCGCCTTATTGGCATCGCGGCGCCAGCGGTTGGCCGAAGGTTGGTTGAACCCGCGTGAAATCGCCACGGGCGACGCGGCGCGATTGCCCGATTTGCCGCCCGGCGCCACTCCGCAAGACGCCGCCGCCTGGACCTTGGCCGCCCGCGTTTTGCTGAATCTCGGCGAAACGATCACCAAGCGCTGAGCGGCCAAACAACCTTGCGATGCTACGGCCCGACTTCTCACGAAGTCGGCCACAGGCCGGTGAATAATCCGGGCTGGAGGACGGCATTCGTCGGCCGTCGAACGATTGCGTTGCCGCCGTTCTGATCGACTTGTTGCATCGTCACCAGCCGCGAAAGCGTGTCATAGGAATAACTGTTCAAAAAGTCTTTCGTGCCGCCAATGGTGGCCGAAAGCGACGAGCGGTTGCCGGCCGGGTCGTACTGGCTCGCCAGCACGACATCCGGCACGCCCGGCGTGCCGCCGTTATCGACCGACGCCACGTCACCCTGACCATCGAAAGTATAAGCGTAATGCGAGAAATTGTCACCTATCGACGAGATTTCCCTTCCGTAGCGTGTTTGGTCTTAAGCTCCTTCCGGATCCGGTCGGCATCGCCTGGTTTGTAGTGGTAGTAAGAGTCGAGCATCAGCCTGCGAAAGAATGGCCGCTTTTCGCGGCGTATCTGATTGATGCGCTCCTGGATCTTCGCGCAGCTCTCGCGAATTTCTCGGTCGGGCACACCTTGCTTGCGTCCTTCGATTTTCAGGGATTTGATTGCAGACTCACAAACCTGAATCTGCAATTCATAGAGCGACATGTCCGCCCGGTCCTCGCGCCAGCGAACAAGATCTCCGCCGAAGCCGAGATCCGGCCGAACGGGCCGCCCGATTTCATTGACCGGAAGGAACTCCTCGAACGGCGACCGCAGCCGATGCGAGGCAAGAAGCCGACACAGGCCACCGACAGTTTTTTTTTCCACCGACGCGCCGTTGACCTCAGCCGTCCAGGCGTAGCGCTTGTCGTCGAAGTGGTTAAGCAGTTCCTCCCAAAGCTCTTCATGATCATCCCTGATCGCGCCAAATGCACGCCGCGCCCGTTTGTCCTCATCCCAGTCATAGTCATCGGCAAAGAGTGGCTTTGCGCGCGCGCCCTTGCCGATTACTTCAGGCTCAGGGTTGCGGTTGGCCATAGCATCGATCATTGACGCAAGCTCCCTTCTCGTCTCTAACGGCGCCTGCGCAAGCGCTCGGGCGCAAAAGGTGTGGAGAGCCCAGAGAAGTGATGTCAACGCGAATAAGGCAAATTCGTGGCATCCGTATTGCGCAACAGTTCCCATACCGCCGGCCACCTGCATTTGGCCAACCCGCGTTGGGGTGCTATTCATCTCCCTCTCCCTCCTCCGAAACAATCGGCCGACGAACGCGGCGGATTTGGAACTCGCCAACGGTGGCGTTCGGCCCCTTATCCTGAACGCAACTGAAGCCTTGCACTCGCTGGCGATACTCGTCGATCGTATACACCTTATGAGTGTAGGAATCGGATTCACGATCGTAGTCACGGTAGATGGCCATCACCTTGCCACCGCCAATGTAGAAGACGTTGCTTCCCTGCTCGCCCGTGTAACGGCCCACGTCCTCGTCGTCCTCGAGCTCCTTCGGGGTTAGCTCGTTATAATAGGGGTTTTCAAACCAAACCTGGTCGCCCGGCAGAAGGTCGTGTTCGTCGAAACCAGGGCCTTCGTCGCGCCACTCGTCGTCGAAGAAGGTGCCCTCCCCGCCATTTGGAAGACCCTGCGGAATCTCTTTCCCCGCCATCATTTCGTCAAGGCGCTCGCGCTCGGCCTCGTTTGCTCGATCGAGCTTCGCCTTGATTATGATGAGCGCGGAGTATTTGTAGCACTGAATCCTGTTCCGCGAGTTCCAAAGATCGTTAATGGCGTCGCTCGGTTTCACACCGTCTTTCGGCACGTAATACCGGTTGTTTTCCTCTCCCACTTCCTCCCAGAAATCGGCGTTGCGATTATCGCCGAATCCGACTTTGCCGCGCCAGGCATTCGAGAGAGCCTTCATACGAAGGCGAGCCTCCTCATCGCTCACGCCGGCGGCGGCGAGCTCCTCCTTCGCGTTTGCCCCGTCCTCTTTTGTCGCCTTACGACCGGCCAGGCCCGACGGATCGACGAAATTGGTCGCGCTGTTTCCGACGAATCGCGTGAGATTGGCATCTCCCGCGGCAAAGCCGTCGGGGTCTTGGCCGGCCCAGAAGGCATCAGGCACGTAAAGCCAACGGGCGCCGAACTTCTCCATGCCGGTGACGACGTCAATGTAGCCGCCTTGAAAACCGGCAAGGTGCGGAACCGAAGGGTGGCTCTCGGTGTAGACGCCGCCGGTCGAAAAGTAGACGATGTGGTCGGCCAGGTTGCCGTTGTTGTCGGCGATGTCTATTACCGATCCTTGCTGGTCGAGTTGCGGGAACGTCAACGTGCCACCTTGACTTGTGGAAGTGACGTCTTCCTCGACCAACGTGCTGTAGTATTGATCGTAGGCGCTCGTGTTCGGGCCGTTCAGATAACGCGCGATAAGCTGATCGGCGCCGTTGAACGCGAGAACGATGCCGCCCGCCCCCTGGCTCTCAGGCGAATCCCAAACGTAATGCACGATTTGCGTGTACGTGCCCGACCCGCTGGGGTCGAGATCGCGCTCGATGAGATTGTTCCAGACGTCATAAACGTAATGCACGTGCTGCGTGAGCGTGCCGGAGTTGTTGTAAAACTCCACGTCGGTCAAACGGTTGCGGTAATCCCAAAGATAAACCGTCTTGTAGTCGTTCGCCGCGGCGCTTGAGATTCGCGTGCGCGTCGTGAGATTGCCCGCGGGGTCATACGCGAAGGTGAACGTGCCGTCGTTCGTGAGATGGTTGTCCGCGCCCACCGTCGTGCTCACGCCGTTCGCTGATGTGCGCGTGCCATTGGGGTCGAACGTCACCGTGAAGTTCGGCGGCTCAACGTGCCCCGAGGCGGCGACGTAACTGGCGGAGGTTAATTGCGAAGTCTTGTCGTAGCCGTAGGCGGCTGTGCCGTCGATGGAACCTAAGGTGCTGACGCGGCCGAGCGTGTCGTAGGAATAGCTGAGATTGTCGAGCGTGACTTGCCCGACGTCGGAGGTCATGGAAATGCCGGTCAACTGGCCCAGCGTGTTGTAGCTGATGGCGGACGTGGCGATATCGTAACGCGGGCCGACGCCGACGAAGTTGTAGGCTGACCGTGCCGTCACGTCGCCGATGGCGTTGTAGGCGTAAGCGACTTCTTTCGACGCCACCACGTTGCCGCCGTTCTGATCGACTTGTTGCATCGTCACCAGCCGCGAAAGCGTGTCATAGGAATAACTGTTCAAAAAGTCTTTCGTGCCGCCAATGGTGGCCGAAAGCGACGAGCGGT
>DASVGM010000427.1:0-7175 GCA_036379555.1 Pirellulales bacterium
GTCCATTGTTCGATGAAGGCTTCGCTGCCGATCAGCTTGTCGATCAGCTCGTCGCGTTTGACGCGAGTTTCGCGCGCATCGGCCAAAAAGCCGCGCACGTCGTCGGCCGATGGCGGCAGGCCGGTCAGGTCGAGATACACGCGGCGAATGAACTCGGCGTCGGTACAAAGTTCCGAGGGGGCGATCTTCATCCGCTGCCACTTGGCGGCCGTCAGCTCATCAACCTGATTAAAGGCCGGCGGCTGCTGCCACTGAAAGCCGCCGCGGTCGCCCATCACGGTCAGCGTGGTGGCGGCGTACTGCCCTTCATAGCGGGCCAGCACCGGCGCCTCGCCACGGCGAATGCTGGCCAGCACGCCGCCGCGCTCGGCCACGGCCACTTCGCCGTTGCCGGTTTCCACGTAAGCCTCATTCGTCACGTCACGGGTCGAGCCGTCTGTATACGTTGCCATGACTCGAAACTGCTGCTTGCCGCCGATCTGCTCCACAACCGGATTTTGCGGCGCAAGCTCAATCTTGGCCACGCGCGAAGTGGCCAGGTTCAGCTTGGCGCCGTCGGCGATCCACTGGCGAACAACCTGGTAATAGGCGTCGCCCGGCTTCAGCACCATGCCGCCCGCATGCGGCACGGCGGCCGTCGCTTTCAACAGCATCAAGCTTTCGTCGGGCGAGGCAAGATTCACACGGCGCGAAGCCAGGTCGTCGGTCAACGCGCGAACGTCAAACAGCGGATCGTAGCCGCGCAGCGAAAGCTTAAAGCCGTTCTTGCCGGCCGCGGCGCCGTGACAGGTGCCTTGATTACAACCGACTCGCGAAAGAATCGGACTGACATCGCGAATAAAATCGTGCGGCACGCTCGCCGCGCCAGCGGCCGCTTGGCCGGGCACTTGCGCCGTGACGGGCGCCGGCGAAAACCCTTTCACCAGCCCGCCGGTTTGTGCATCGATGAATCGCACCACCCCATCGGCCCCCGCCGTCGCCACCGTCTTTCCATCGCCGCTGAAGGCCACCGCGTAAACCGCGCTGGTCGGAATCTCGAATTTCGAGATCGTTTGCACCCCTTCGTGCGTGTATTTTTCGAGAGTGGCTTTCTCCTCGGCCGATTGCGATGACACCACTTTCTGCACGATCGCCTTGATATTATCGGGCAGGCCAGTGTCAAACTCATAGCCAAACACCTGCAACTCACCAACTCCATCGAGGCTCGATACAGCGGCGATGCGCTTGCCGTCGGGGCTGACGGCGACGCTGAAAATGCGGCCCTTCATGGCAGGCAACTCGCGGATGATGTTGGCGTCGTCGCCAATCACGCGCGTCGTCAAACGGTGGATGCGATAAACCTTCGCCGCGCCGTCGGCCCCGCCGATCACAATCTCGTCGCGCGTGGGATGCCGGGCGATCGATTGAATTCCGCCTTTCAAAGCGCCCGGCGTGATCGACGTTACGTTATCGACAAACCGCTGTGTCGCCACCTCGGTCAGCTTGGTCGACATGTCGCGCCCCACCGAAACCAGGTGCGAACCATCGACCGAAAACACCGTGTCGCGAACCCAATCGGTATGGGCGCCTTGAAATAACACCTGCTCGCCGCTGGTCGAATCGATCGCGCGAACCGTGTTGTCCGAGCAGCCGAAGGCGATCAACTTGCCGTCGGGCGACCACTTGGCGCCGTAAACAGTGTCGAAGGTCGAGGTGTGCGACAGCAGAAGCTGTCGTTTTTCCACGTCCCAGACCTGCACCTCACCCATTCGCGCCGGCAAACCGCCGGCCACGGCCAGCCGTTTGCCATCAGGCGAAAACTGCACCGATTCAATCCGATCCGACATGCCGATCAACCGGGCGACCAATTCCGCGCCGTCGGCTTTGAGCAGCAACACTTCGTGAAAGCCCGCCACGGCCAGCCATTGGCCATCGCGAGAAAAATCGAGCGCGGTGATGGCCGGGGGCCGGGCATAGATCGGCGGATGTTCGGCGTCGTATTTTTGTTTGGCCCCGGCCGGGGTATCGTCCACGGCCCCCGCGGCGATCCAGCGTTTGATCAAATCGACTTCACCGTCGGCCAGCGGCTTGCCGTCTTTGGGCATTTGCGCCTGGCCGTTTTCGGGAGTAATAAGTTTGACGAGCGTGCTGTTATCCGGCTTGCCGGGCGCGATGGCGGCTTCGCCCGACTCACCGCCTTTGACGAGCGTTTCAAAGCCGGTCATGACATACTCGCCGCCAGCCTTGGCCGGTTGATGGCAGCCCTGGCAACGGGCCTGAAAGATCGGCCGGATGTCCTTATAATAGCTGACAGCGGAGGCGGGCTGTTTGGTTTCGTCGGCGCTGGACCGCTGGGGCGCCAGGAGCGGCAAAAACAACATCGCGGCCAGCCAGGCGTAAACCCAGGCGTAAACAGAGTTACGACACATTCACTCGATCTCCCAAAAAGGCATGCCCTTTAATGCAAAAGGGTCCGGGCAGGCGACGCACTTGCGGCGTCGGCCCAATGGTTCGCTTCGCGTTCGGATCCTCAGGATCGCAAGAAAAGCCTCGCGGCTTTTGTAGGCGGGTATCCTTTTCTTATAGCCACAACCGAAGAACCCTGCTAGGATGTTTTTCGTCTTTCGTTCCTGATTTTTCGGCTTAGCGGAAGACGTACGGCAGAATGACCAAGTTGCGAGCAATGAACATCGACGGCTGGGAAATCGACAACGCGTTGCTTCCGTTGCCGCCAACTCCTTACTTACCTCACCGCCTCTTTGAAAGCCCCACAGGCAGGTTTGCGGCCATCATGTACGACCGCCGCGAGATTCGGATGGGAACCGAAATCTCGCGACTTGCCGTATTCGAGAGAAAGCCTTTCCCCAGGTTAGTCTTCATGGATGCGGACATCTGGTGGGATGCTCCGCTCGAATTTCCGGTTACGTGGATTGCGGATGTGGCGCTCGCGGGCGTGACAAACCCAAGTGTGGAAACGTGCGATCTACCGTTTATGGTGGTCGATTTCGCTTGCCGGCGCTTTTGTTTCATCCACCTTCGGCGCGGCGACAGGTATCGGATACGAGCGGAGGAGGGATTTGTGTCGCTATCCACGAAATATGGCGAGGATGTTTCCGCGCATGGCCAGCGGTGCTCCTACGCCGAATTGTATTGGTTCGATTTTGATCGACTTGGCGATTTCAAAACCGTGTATGAGGAGTCGGCCGTGCATTATGGTGTACCGCGTCGATCGGCACTGCAACGAATTTGGGCGGCCGCGAAAAACATCCTGGCATGTGCTCTCTTTATTGCTTTCTTCCTCGTTGCAATTCCTGACCGGGCGACGAAACCCATGCGGCCGTGCGTGCAATGGATTCAGCGATCGGCGGGCGAATAATGCGTCTGGGCATACTTGCGGACACGCATGACGAACTTTCCCGCACTCGGCTCGCGGTCAAACTGCTCCGTGACGCCGGGGCGGAAGCTCTGATCCATTGCGGCGATCTGGCCAGTGCGCCAATCATCGAAGCCTGCGCGGAGCTGCCTTTTTGGTTCACCCTGGGCAATCACGACGCCGATTCCGTGCCGGAACTGCAGGTCTGCGCCGCACGGCTAAACGCGATTTGCGTCGGCTGGGGCGGCGTTGTCGAATTGGCCGACAAACGTATCGGCGTCGCACATGGGCACCTGACCGACGACGTGCGGCGAGTGCTTGCCCAGCGGCCCGACTTGCTCTTAACCGGACACGCCCATTCGCCGAGCGACGCCATCAGCAACGGTGTGCGGCGAATCAATCCCGGCGCGCTTCATCGTGCTGACGAATTCACTGTCGCGCTGCTGGATTTGAACTCCGGCGAGCTGCGACTTCTACGTATACCGGAATGACAGAGGTGCCCATCGCCCGAACCCGTCGTACTTTCCGCGTGGCGATTCTCGTCGAGTGGTCGCGGGCTTATGGCCGTGGGCTGATCGACGGCATCGCCCGTTTCGCGCGCGAACATGAGCATTGGTCGCTCGACTTCGAGCCGCGCGGCTTTGAGGCGCCGCCACCCTGGCTCGACGACTGGCAAGGCGATGGCATTCTGGTCCGGTTGCCGAGCCACGCGCTGGCCGAGAGGGTGGTGGCCAAGCGGGTTCCGTTGGTCGATCTGTTTGGCACGTGCAGCGACAGCGGCCTGCCGCACGTGGCGGGCGACAACGCCCAGGTGGCTCAAATGGCGTTCGACCATTTGTGCGAACAGGGCTTTCGGCAATTCGCGTACTGCGGCTTGCAACCGGGCGTCAACCGTTATATCGACGAGCGCGGCGAACGGTTCCGGCAATTCGTCGCAGCCGCCGGCTATCCGTTTCATTCGTTCGCGTCGTTGGTCGTCGGCACGACGGTGCCCAATTGGGAACGAGAGCACCAGCTCAAAGCCGCCTGGCTGCGTGAGTTGCCCAAGCCGGTGGGTATTTTGGCCTGTTACGACGAGCCGGGCTGCCATCTCTTGAACGCTTGCCGGCGCGCGGGTCTGCGCGTGCCGGAAGACGTGGCCGTGGTCAGCGTCGGCAACGACGCGGTTCTCTGTGAAATGACTCGCCCGACGCTCAGCAGTGTCGAACACGACGCGCCGCTGATCGGCTACCAGGCGGCCGCCTGGCTGGAACGCTTGATGCAAGGCAAACGAGCGCCGCGGCAACCGCTGCGCGTGGCGCCGCGGGGCCTGGTCGCGCGCCGCTCAAGCGACATGCTCGTCGCCGACGATCCCGATCTGACACGGGCGTTGGAATACATTCGCGCGCATGCCTTCGAGGGCATCGGCGTCGGCGATGTAGTGCGGCACGCCGCCGTTTCGCAAAGTGTGCTGGAGCGCAAGTTCCGCGTCTTTCTGGGCCGCACGCCAAAAGCGGAATTGCTGCGATTGCAAATGGCACGGGCCAAAGAGTTGCTCGGCGAGTCGGAATTGCCGCTCAAAGAGATCGCCGCGCGTTGCGGCTTCAGCGGCGAAAAGTATTTTAGCGACGCATTCACTCGGCAGTGTGGCCTGCGGCCCGCCGCCTACCGCCGCGCGCGGCGGCCGCGTTTGGGGTGATATTAACGCCCAATGTAGACAACCAACGTGAATCTCAATCCGGCAACCGGGTGGAATCAAAGCTTAATCTCGCGACATGAGGCATAATGGAAGTCAATTGAAAACCGCATCGCCGCATGAACGCCCCACAAGAACCTTGGCAAGACCGTTGTCGAAATCCTCACCGGAAGAAGTCGTGGAACAAGCGGATGCCGACCTCCCCGGCTTCAGAACGACAGAAAGTGGGCGATGCCATGGCCGGTTTTCGCCGCCAGTTTGCCCATGCCGGGAAAAAACAAATCGAGGGATGACGCGTCAACGGCCGATGCCGTTGAGGTCGCGTCGGTGAGCGCGGTGAATTGGCTCAAGCTGCCAAAGCCGGACTTGACCGCCGACCCGGCGCGCCATGCGTTGCTTTCGTCTCCGTCAGAATTGTTGCAAAGCCAGGAACGATGCGATACACTGAACTCGGTTGTCATCGGTGCTGATCGCACGGTGTGCCGAATCGTCAATAAACCCAATTCTTATCTGTTTTGAGGTATTCATGTCGCAGTCGATTTGTTCGCCGCCCAGGCGCGGCCGTGGTTTCACGTTGGTTGAGTTATTGGTCGTCATCGCGATCATTGGGATTCTCATCGCCTTGCTCCTGCCCGCGGTGCAAGCGGCGCGCGAGGCGGCGCGGCGTTCGCAATGCACCAACAATTTCAAGCAGATCGGCTTGGCAATGCAAAACTACCACGATGCGTATCAATCGTTCCCCGCTGGGGGAAACTGGGGCAATAGTTTTGGCAACCCCAACGCTGGCTTTGCCAACCCACAAGGCCCCTACCATTACAATTGGCTCTTCGCCCTGCTTCCGTACATGGAGCAACAGGCCCTGTATAACATGACCAACAAGAACTTACCGCTCTGGGGCCAACCGGCGGTGAGCACACAGATTCCCCAACTGCGGTGCCCCAGCGATAGCAACTTTCGATCGCCCTCCAGCACATGGAACATCGCCGTCACCAATTATGCCGGCTCCGAAGGCTACCACTGGTGGCCGACCGCGGTGTTTCCGTTGCAGGGCATGCCTGGCGCCACCAAATCGCAGGACTGGGGCGGTTGCTTTTCGGAGACGGTTTGGACACGCATGGCCGATATTACTGATGGCACTTCGGTCACTGTCGTCGCCGCCGAAAACAGCAGTACCGGCTACAAATGGGGCGGTTTTCATACCAGCGATACGGGTGTGCCACGCGTTGGGCCCGGGGAAGCAGTCTTTCGTTCGGCGTTACTCGCATTGGGCAACCAAGGTCAGTGCTGTCAGTCGACTTGGTACATGCTGCCCGATGGCTCCGCCGCCTGGTCGGGCGGCCAGTGGTTCAAATCGCAACCTTACGCCTACAACGCCACCTATCTTACCGCCTGGGGGCCGAACGTGGAATGGCCGGGGGCCAGCAGCATCCACCCCAACATTATCATGAGCCTGATGGGCGATGCCTCGTGCCGCCCGGTGGCGGTGAACCTCAACTATTTCAGTTGGGTCATGGTGAACGGTTGCCGCGACGGCCAGGCGGACGTTCCGTACTAATTGTTGTTTGATCTCACCACGATCTCGTTTTCAGCTCGCCCCAAAACGCCGGCGCGACGTGGCCCAGTTGATGGGTGCCACCTCGCGCCGGCTTGCGGATGGCGGTTTTAACCGAAAAGACCAAGTTTTAGAAAGGATCCGTTTCCGTGCGCGTTATTCTGGCTGCCCTGTTCGCATGCATTTTCTTTTCGGGTTGCGGTGGCCCGGCTAAACCGGACCCTCGTCAACGGCCGGACTTCATTGACACGACGGACCCGACCAAGGTTCAAATGCCGGCGCCTTCGCCAAACTCCAGCGGTGCACCGGCGCCGCAGCCGTGACGGTTCCAGAATGCTATACCGCGCACGGGCAGGAATGAGACGTTTTCACGCGCTCGGGTAGGATGGGCTTCCTAGCCCGTCACCCTGGTTGGTGACGGGCCAGGAGGCCCATCCTGGGCTGCGCAAAATGCCCGACTTTAACACGATAATGAGTTGCGATTCCATACAAGATTTGTTCCGCACCGCCACCGCCGGGCTTGCCCCGGTGGGAGCGCTGACTGACTGGCTAGAATGAACTCCCCCCGACAGATTCTTTCCGTTTTCGCGTTGCAT
>DASVGM010000428.1:0-4738 GCA_036379555.1 Pirellulales bacterium
TACGATCGAGCCGCCGCTCGCGCACGGCCCGAATCAGGGCGCAGCATTCCAGCAGTTCATCGCGCGTGAGCGGAAAGAGCCGACCGCGGGACGTGCCGCCGATGGAGTGCCCGGCCCGGCCGACGCGCTGCAAGAAGGTGGCGATCGACCGCGGCGAACCAAGCTGGCACACCAGGTCGATATAGCCCACGTCAATTCCCAACTCCAGCGAGGCGGTGGCGACGATGGCCTTGAGCTGGCCGGTTTGCAGCTTTTTTTCTGCCGCCAGTCGCAACTCTTTGGCCAGACTGCCGTGGTGACTGGCCACGGCGTCTTCACCCAGCAATTCTCGCAGCCGAAAGGCGACGCGCTCGGCCATGCGTCGCGTGTTGACAAACACCAGCGTGCTGCGGTGCGAACTGACCAATTCGGCCAATCGCTGATAGACCTCATCCCAGAGTTCGTGCGAGCAGACGGCGGCCAAGTCGCTGGGCGGCACTTCGATCGCCAGATCGAGGCTGCGCAAATGGCCGGCGTCGATGATCTGGCAGTCGGGCTGACCGTCGGCGTCCACGTTGCGGCTGCCTACCAGGAAGCGCGCGATTTCGTCCATTGGCCGCTGCGTGGCCGACAGGCCGATGCGCGTCGGCGGACGCTCGCAAAGCGCCGCCAGGCGCTCCAGCGAAAGTGCCAAATGCGAGCCGCGTTTATCACGGGCCAGCGCATGAATTTCGTCCACGATCACCGTCTTCACGCTACGAAGCATGCCACGGCCTTTTTCGGAGGTCAGCAGCAAATAAAGCGATTCGGGCGTGGTGACAACGATATGCGGCGGACGGCGAACCATCGCCTGCCGCGCCGCAGCGGGCGTATCGCCGGTACGCACCATCACGCGCAAGGCCGGCAAATCCAGCCCTTTGGCCTTGGCCAGGGCGCCGATCTCCGCCAGCGGAGTTTCGAGATTGCGGTGAATATCGTTGGAGAGGGCTTTTAGCGGTGAGACGTAGATCACTTGCGTTTCGTCCGCCAGCGTACCCTCGCCAGCCTGCCGCACCAACTGGTCGATACATGCCAAAAAGGCGGCCAGCGTCTTGCCTGAACCGGTCGGAGCAGCGATCAAGGTGTGTTGCCCGGCGACGATTGCCGGCCAGCCTAACCGCTGTGCGTCTGTCGGCTCGCCAAAACGCCGGCTGAACCATTCCGTGGTGATCGGGTGAAAAAGCGAGTCCATACTCACCAGCCGTGGGCGTCGCGGACGGAAATCATGGCCGACAGGATGCTGTTCCAGGTTTGCGGACGCATCATCACCGCGTTGGAAAACATGCAGCCATCCCAGCAGATATGCGGAATCTTTTTCGTCAACCGGCCCTGTTCGTCGCGCAGCCAATGCCCGGCGTCGCGGGCGATATTCAGCTTGCCGTTTGGATCGTCGGGCAGGCAGTGCCGGCCAGTCTTGTCGTGCGTGCCCGAACCAAACACCGTGGCGTCGTTCTGCGCCACATGAAAATCAATCGTCCAGGGCCGCAGGGCGGCGGTCAACGTCTTCAAAGCGTCTTGAAGTTTTCCATCGTCCTCCCAGTCAAAGCCTGCGGGCAAGATGGCGTCTTCCGGCGCGTTGTAACCCAAGAGATACAACAGCGTGTGGGCCATGTCGGCCTGAAAGCCAAGCGTTTGGGGCCGATCGACCAGTTCCAACAGCCGGACCATCGACTGCCAACTATGCATGCCCCCCCAGCAAATTTCGCCCTCGGCCGCCAGCCGCTCGCCAAAACCTTCGGCGATGAGACACGCTTCGCGGAAGGTGTCGGCGATGCGTTTGGTGTTTTCCTCGGGGGCTTTACGCCACTCCGACGGACTGGAGGCGGAATCGATCCGCACGATGCCATAAGGCCGCACACCCAGTTCGCGCAGCCGTTGAGCAATGCGGCAACCTTTGCGGACTTGCTCCAAAAAGCGTTGGCGATCTTCCGCGCCGCCCATGGCCGGGCCGCCGCCGGTGGGCGGCCAGATGGGCGCGGTGACCGTGCCATAAACCAGATTACGGGCGCCGGCCTTGTCGGCGAGTTGTTTGATCTCATCGTCGGAGGCGTCAATATCGACGTGCGGCGCGTAGAGAAACAGATCGGCGCCGTCGAATTTAATACCATCGACTTCCGCCGCGGCGGTCAGGTCGAGCATCGTATCCAGGTCGATGGCCGGTTCGGCATCGCCGCCTTTGCCGACCACGCCCGGCCAGGCCGCGTTGTGAAGTTTTGGGAAGGTGTTGGGGTGGGGCATGAAAGGGGCTTAGGGATTAGGGATTAGGGATTAGGGATTAGGGATTAGGGATTAGGGATTAGGGCGAGGTACGGCGCTCGTAGCGGTGTTTGACGTGTTTGAGAAACGCCTTTGTCAAGGTTCCGCCATCGGTTTCCCATCGTTGCTCGAGAAACTCATGGATGTCTTCTGGACGAAGAAAGGGGAATGAGAGGCTGGCGTCAATGGGCTCGTAGTTTTTCTCGCCGGTGAGCCGATGGAAGGCGACCTCTGTGCCATCGTACTTCCAAACTTCCGGAACTCCTATTGCCGCGAAGACGATGAGCCGGTCGAGATACGCCCGGTCCATGTCCGTTTCAACAACAAGGTCGGGAGCCGGCACGTCCTCCGGGCCGAGGTCCGTATTCCAAAGCCGCCGCAATGTCGGTTCGTCGGCGATGAAATACGACTCGTCCGGCTCGACACCGCATTGAAGCGGTTTCCTGGTCAGAGTCGTCGATCCGAACCCCCGAAAATGAATTCCGAACTCGCACGCCGCCGAGCAGATGAACGAGTTAATCACGCACTTCGTTCGTTGCTGCCGCATCGTCTTTTCACGCAGCTCAAGCGTTCCACGGTAGTAAGCCTGCCGCAAATAGCGATCGGGCAATGCGTCCAGGAACGCTTCATATTGCGTCCAAGTCACATTCTCCATGACTGCCGGCAAATCGAGCTCCTCGGCCTCAAGGCTGTATTTCATCTCGACGTCAGCAAACGCCGCGGCGATTTGGGCGTATTGGTCTGGCTCGACCATGACGATCTGAATGCGCTTTGAAAAAGCAGCCATTTGGGGCAACGCTTTAGTTGGAAATAATCGGAACTCCATGCCCCGACTGACCAGTTTCTCCCGAATGGAGGAGCAATCTCAGGGGCTGTACGAAAGCTCGAATTTCGCCGTGACAGCGGGTCGTGGGGCGGCTCGCCGAGCCGTCTTTTGCCACCAGACGGGCCGGCGGCCCGCCCCGCGGCGAGTGTTCGCATAGCCTCTCAATGCTTTCGATACTCGCCCACCTTCGGCAGGCTCGTATGCACGTCCGGCCCAAAGTAGCGCAGACTCACCAACGGCTCACTGCCGGTGTTTTCGATCTCGACGCCGGCCGTCGCCGCTTCGTGCGAAATGAAAACTTCATCTTCGGTTTCTTCGCCAAAATGAATCATCGCCGGAGTCTGCAAGGCCAGCTTGCCAATGCAGCCGCGACCTTGCACCGTAATCCATCCGCTGGCGCAACCGTCTTTGAGCGTGATCTTCGCGCCCGGCTCAACGGTAAGCTCCTTGGCGCTGAAAAGCTGCTGCGGCTTGTCAAAGGCGTAGCCGATCTTGGCATCGACCAAAGCATGGGCCGGGTCGCTCGGCGGCTGCACTTCGCCATACACAATCCAGCGGTCGGTGGCGCCGTTCGTCGAACTCGCGCGATCGACGATCGGCTCCAGGTAATTGTGTTCCTTGAAGTGCGTATCGACGTTCTTTTCCCAGTCGAGTTGGTCGATGATGAAATCGAGATCGCGGTGCTTGTCTTGGGGCATGTCTTTCACCAACAGCGCCCACGGCACTTCGCGCCCCTCCACCAACGATTGAAACATGCCGAACACGTCGGAACCCCATTGCGGCTCATAAGTGCAGAGCGAACCGGGGGCGTGTAGCACGCCGGGCGGAATCAGCCAGCCGGTGCCGCGCTTCAGGCGATAGGCCCGCGAAAGATCGAGAATGCCGTTATCCCCCTTGTGCCAGTCTTCAAGGCACTTGCGAAGTTGCTGACGCGTGGTGCCCGGCTCCAGCCCCATGAAGGTGTAGGCGAAGTTGTTGTCGACATTGTTGAGTTGCGGCGGAAAGTAGTAGCTTTCGGGCTTGCCTTCTTGCCCGACGAGCCGGGCATGGGCGAAGCCCTGGTGCATGTGATGCGGAATCGGCCCCATGTTGTCGAAGAACTTGGAATAGACGGGCCAACGCCGGTACTTATCGAACATCGGCTGGCCGATCAGCCGGCGGCCGGCCTCGGCCACCGCATCACGCAAGGGGAAACGCTGGCCCTGAAAGGCGACGTAGCTCAATCCCTCGTCGGGCGTGCGGTTGTCGTTGGCGGCCTCGGTGGTGCTGGCGAACCAGCGTTCGTCAATGCCGCCGCGATCCGCCCCAAAGGCGTACCAGTCGGTCGGGGCGAGCTTGATGCGTTTGCCGGGGTGCAAAAAGCTGCGCGGCACCCAGGTGGGCGTGAGCCGCAGCAGGCCGTCGCCCGCGTCAAGAGCCTGATCGAGCAGCCGGCCAACATTGTCTTTGCCGGCGATTTTTGAGGTAGCCATATTAAAAAAAGCCTCCGCTTGGGCGCAATGAATCCAACAGCGGCCGAGAGGCCGTAGCAACTGTTTTATTACGCCGAGCGGCGGCTGGCAAGCGGCCCGCAGGCCGGAATGAGGCCGTCTAAAGTAGCAGGCACACTCCGTGTGCCGTAGCGTTGGGCCGAGGATT
>DASVGM010000429.1:0-7494 GCA_036379555.1 Pirellulales bacterium
GGCTTCTCGCCGCAATCTGAAGATAACAGCCAACCCATAAGCCAAACGGCTGAGACCGAGCAGCACACCGGCCGCCCATACGATAGACAGTGTCACGACGAAATAGCGTCGCGGCCCGAAGGGAGGCGTCGCGTTCGGCGGTTGGACTGGCTGCAAAGCGACGGCGGTGGTACGCCACGCCGGCATTTCCCTTTTGCTCCGCGCGGCGACCGTCTCTGTCATCGGCGTATCGCGTTCCAGCGAATCGGGTGGAAGTTCGCTGGGAACGGTCAGCGGTTCAGGAAAAGGCTCGACGGCGATTTCTCGCTCCAGCGGCGGGGCGATGACAGGGCGCTCAAGCGGTTGTCGCCGCGACGGCATCCATACCGATAATTGCCAAGTGGGAATCATCGGCGACACCAGTCCGACCAAAAGTGCGGCCAGGCAAATAAGATGGCGGGCGGCCGCATGCTTGGGCGGCAACCAGCGCAGCCATGCCCAAGTGACAAGGATCAGCAACGCCCAACGACACGACCAACCGGCCAGAAACCAAAGGCCCGGTTCAAGCAACCGATCCACCATGCCGTTCATGACGTTCTCCCAAAAAGGTTATTCTCGCTTACTACGGCGGCCCCGTTTGGATGTGCTCTGCCGCCGCTCCGTTGGCTCTTCCTGCCTCCCCGCCTGATTCAATCGCTTTTCAAACTCTTGCAGTTCGGCCGGCGAGAGCCCCTCGGCATCGACAAGACCGGCCAACAGGGCCTCGACGGAGCCGCCGAAGAACCGCCGCACAAAATCGCTGAGCAACGTACCGGTGGCTTCTTTCTTGCTGACCAGCGGCCGATATTGATAAGCGTTGCCGCCCGCTTCATCGTGGGTGACGAGACCGGCCTTTTCCATATTTTGCAGCATGCCGAGAACGGTGGTGTAAGGCTGCCGCCCCTTGCCGGGCAAATGCGTTCTAAGCTGTCGCACGGTCAACGGGCCGTGTTCCCACAGGATCTCCAGCACCGCGAACTGGCGGTCGGTAATCGCGATTTCTTTTCTTCCAGCCATGTCCGGGCAACCGTTACGCTTGTGTTAGTACGCATTGTTACGTAGGCAACCGCGTTTGTCAAGCGGCAACGGAATTCGACGCCCGGACGTAAATCTCAATCGGGCATTTGGTCAAATTCGCCGGCGTGCCGAATTGAGCTAAATAACCTTGCGTGATGATGGGAAAGGGAGGATGGGCTTCCTAGCCCGTCCAGTTGTTTGGTGACGGGCTAGGAAGCCCATCCTCCACGGCGCCGCGCCACGGAATCACGTAAGGTTATTTAGCGGTTGTCGCCGCCGTGGAGCCAAAAGCGCCGCTGTGATACAATGCGATTGGTATCAGATAACCTCCGACAGGCAAGCTACGCCCGCCATGTCCACTATTCTAAAACCTCCGCCGGGCACGGTCTTCGACCCGCTCTATCCCGATTCCGACGGCAAACCGATGGGCGAAACCGAGTACCATATCCTGGCCATCACGCACCTCTACGACGTGCTGCGGACGTGGTTCCGCGCGCGAGAAGGTTTTCACGTGGCCGCCGACATGCTGCTGTATTACGAGCAGGGCAACCCGTCGGCCGTTCGCGGGCCAGACGTGATGGTGAGCAAAGGGGTGCAAGGAAAGCATTTGCGCCGCTCATTCCGCACCTGGGAGGAGGGCGTGGCGCCCGTTTCAATGTTTGAAGTGACTTCGCGAGGAACGAAAGACGAAGACCAATTTGAGAAACCGGCCGTCTATGCGAGCATTGGCGTCAAGGAGTATTTTCTCTTTGATCCGATCGGAGAATACTTGCAACCCCGGCTCCAGGGCTTTCGGCTCGTGAAGGGCGTCTATGTTCCCATGAAATCGCGCGAAGCTGATCGGTTATCGAGCCGCGAACTGGAGCTTGATTTTGAGATTGAGGCTCACCTGCTGCGCGTCATCGACCCCAAGACCGGCCGCCGTTTGCCAACCCGAGAAGAGCATCAAGAGCAGCTCAAGCTCGCACGGCGCGAGACGCGAGACGCGAAGCGCGCCGCCGCGCAGTCAAAACGAGATGTCGCAGAGTCAAAACGTGATGCCGAAGAGTCAAAACGTGATGCCGAAGAGTCAAAACGCGATGCCGAAGAGTCAAAACGCGATGCCGTGCGGTTAAGACTTGTTGCTGAACAGGCCGAGCGCCGCTCGGCCGAATTAGAGGCGGAGCTCGAAAGACTGCGCGGCCTGCTGCCGCCGGATAAAATGGCATAAGCCATGTTCCTTCAACGCCTCGCGGCAAATAAAATAATGCCAATGTCGCCGAGTGGTATGTCCCCGTGAAAGCGTGATCGGCGTGAAATCAAGCGAGCGAAGGCACGGAAACAATGAGTATGAAGATGGTTTTTTGCGCGGTCGTCGTTGGCGGCATGTTCGCCGCATGTGTCGGCGGCGAAACGCAAGCGGACGACCTGCCGGCCGTCAGCCTGTTTGATCGCAATTCGTTGGCCGGTTGGACCTACGGGGCGGAGCCAATCGATGGTTGGCGCGTGGCCGATGGCGTCTTGCATGGCGAAGCCGACGCCACGCCGCTTGTTTCCGGGTGGAGTTGGGGCGATGTGGAGATGTCGTTCCGCTGGAAGGTGGCGGCCGAAGCAAGCTGGTCGCTGCTGTTCATGTGCCAGGACGATCCAAGTCCGATACGCGTGAAACTGTCAGAAGGCCGCGCGGTCCGCGCCGACTATAATGCCAAATCGGAGCGTGGCGAAATAGTCGCGCTGAAATCGGTCGATGGGTGGCACCAAACCACGCTCGTCCGCCAAGGCAACGAGGCCAGTTTGCGTGTTGCCACGCGGACGCCCGATGGCTTCCTGACCGAAGCCAAAATCAAATTCAACATCAACGGCCGCTTTGCGCTGACGTTGGACCTCACCGCGGGCGACGGCGAGATTTCCGACCTGAAGGCCCGCGAACCCGCGGGCAAACCGCTCTACAACGGCAAAGACCTCAGCGGCTGGTGGACGCCGGGCAATCTCGCCTCGTGGCGGCCCGCCGGCGAATCCCTAATTCTCGTCAACCAAAACGGCAATTATCTGCGCACGGAAAATGAATACGCCAATTTCACGCTCTCGCTGGAATACAAAATGGCTAAAGGCGGCAACTCCGGCATCGGCATCCGCACGGCGCGTGGCGGTTGGCCATCGGGCGACGGCATGGAACTGCAAATGCTCGACGAACGGCCCGGCACACCGCTCACGCGCCATTCCACAATGGCCATCTATGGCAACCTCGAGCCGTTGGCAAAGGCAGATCGCTCGCAAGAATGGAACCGCGTGGTGGTCAAAGCCGAGGGCTACCTGATTTCGGCCTGGGTCAACGGCGTGTTGGTGCAACACGCCAATACGGCCTGGCTGCCAGAGTTGCGGCGACGAAACCTCCGCGGTTGGATCGGTCTGCAAGATCACGGCGCGCGAACCGAGTTCCGCAATCTCAAGCTGCTGGAGGCGCCCGCCGGCTTGGGCCTGGAAGCGTGGCGAGAGCCGCGGCTAAGCAGCGGCTCACAGTTGGTGCTGGAACGGCTGATGAATTCGGAACGACTCGCCGTGAAGGATGGCGTCGGTTCGGGCGCGGCGCAAGCGAGTGTTGCCGGGAAGCAAGAACAGATATTGGCGGAACTGACCGGCCCCGCGGCCGTGGTGCTGGTTTCGCGTACGAATCCGTCGGGGCGGTTGGCTTGGTTTTTCGATGGTGAGCCGTCGCCCCGGCTCGAATGCCAGGTCGACAAACTCCACGAGCGCGTGCCGCTGGTCGGCGATAATGCGCAACCGCTTTTGACCTTTGTGCCATTTAAGAAATCGCTGAAGCTGACGATTCGCGACGCCGCACCGGGCGAGTATCGGTTGGAGTATGTGACGTTTTCTGAGTCCACACGCCTGGAGGAATTTGTCGCCGGGCAAAGCTCCGCCGCGCGGGGACTGCTGCCGGCCTTGTCGTATCGCAACGAGCAGCTTGGCTGGGGTACGCATCGCGAAGCCGATCCCTTGCCGCGCGCCGGCGAAGAAAACCGCAAGATTGACGAACAGAGCCAGGAAACCTTGGTCGATCTGAAAGGCCCCGGTGTTGTCGAGTGGACCAAGCTCATCGCGGCGCCGACTCTCGCCGGTAGTGACGATTTGTGGCTGGAAGTCACCGTCGATAATGAATCGACGCCGGCCTTGAGCATGCCCGTGCGATACTTTTTCCCCGGCTTGGCCGGCGGCAACTATCGCAACTATGTGGTCGTCAATCGCAATGGCTGGACGAACCTGCTGGCCATGCCGTATCGCACACGTTTGACGATGGCGTTGGCGAACCGCGGCCGGCGTCCGCTGCAGCCCGTCGGCCTGAAGGTGTCTTATCAAGCGCTGTCCGACGAAAGCGACCCTCGCTTGGCCAGGCGCTTGCGCGGCGCGTTCTCGTCCGACGCCGGCGCCGTGGCCGAGCGTTCGTGGGTGAAACAATCGGGCGGCGGCCGTCTGATCGGGCTGGTCGCAGAATCTGTCGACGCGGAGGCCGGCATCGATTCTCTCCTGCTCGACGGCCGCCCCTGCGACGGTTGGCGCTCGCCTGATTGGCAGTGCCTGTTGGGCATCGCTCCCAAGGTCACGGACGAGCGGCATAGTTTGAGCGGGCGACAAGCGGGCCTGCATTGGCGGTTCTTCTTGTCAGCGCCGCCAGAGTTCAAGCAATCATGCGATCTTCGCGCCACCGCCGGGCCGCCGCTCGGCGACCGATTGGCACTGTTCTATATAGATGCCGAATAAGCGGCGATCTGTAAATTAAACTCTCCGAACACGCCTGGCGCCTCTGTGCGGCCGACCGCGATTTTATACCGCACACGGGCCGGAGTGAGACAATCGGCGCCACCGGAGGATGGGCCTCGTGGCCCGTCAGCGGCCAGACGAACGCGCTCCGTTTTCGCGTAGCATCCGCTGCCTTCGGCAGCGGATGCTACGCGAAAACGGAAAGCATCTGGCGGGGCGTTCGTTCTAGCGTGTCAGTCAGCGCTTCCACCGGGGGCAAGCCCGGCGGTGGCGGTGCGGAACAAATCCAGTACGGAATTTCAGCTCGTTATCGTATCACAATCCGGCATTTTGCGCAGCCCAGGCCCGTCCTCCCCGAGCCTGTGAAAACGTCTCGTTCTGCCCGTGTGCGGTATAGAGTACTGGGGGTGGGATCGAGAACCGGTTCTTGATCTCTCCTGCCATGCGCCGCGTACACGGCAGAGATGGAACGGTATTTGCGAGGATGAGTCGCTCCGGCGTTTTTTGAAGCAAGGAGCATGAAATTGGAAGATGGCCGCGGAAGAGTCGTGATTTCGCAGGTGAAGCCTGAGCTCGAAGGCGGTCGTTATGCGATCAAGCGCACCGTCGGCGAGCAGGTGGTCGTGAGCGCGGCCGCCTTTGCCGATGGCCACGATTTGGTTCGCGCCGTGCTTCGCTATCGCCATGAATCAGAGAGTGACTGGCGCGAAGTCGTCATGGAGCCGCAGGGGCAAGACCGCTGGCTCGGCTCGTTCACCTGCACGCGGCTTGGCGGCTATCGCTATACGCTCGCCGCCTGGGTCGATCGTTACGATACCTGGTGCCGCGACCTGCGTAAACGTATCCAGCCCGCGCAGGATGTCACCGTCGAGTTGCTTATCGGCGCTCAACTGTTGCGCGACGCCGCCGCTCGCGCCAACGGCAATGACGCCAGCCGGCTTGAAGAATCGGCGCAAGCGCTGGCGGTCGCCGGCGGCACGGCCTCTCGATCGCTTGCCGCGCTGGAGCCGGCCTTGGTCGAACTGGCGCGCCAATATCCCGATCGCGCGCGGCAAACCCGCTACGATCGTGAGCTGCGCGTCATCGCCGATCCACCGAAGGCCCGTTTCAGCGCTTGGTATGAAATGTTCCCGCGTTCGTGCGCCGCCGAGCCGGGCCGCCACGGCACACTCAGGGACTGCGCAAACCGCTTGCCCTACGTCGCTTCGATGGGCTTCGACGTGCTCTATCTGCCGCCGATTCACCCGATTGGCAGGGCGTTTCGCAAAGGTAAGAACAATGCCGCTCAGGCCGAACCGGGCGATACCGGCAGCCCTTGGGCCATCGGCGGCGAAGAGGGCGGACACAAATCGATCCATCCCGAACTGGGCACGTTTGATGATTTCCATGAACTGGTTGAGCGAGCGCGATCGCTGGGCATGGATGTGGCGCTCGACGTGGCCTTGCAATGCTCGCCCGATCACCCCTACGTGAAAGACCACCCGGAGTGGTTTCGTTCGCGGCCCGATGGCGCCGTGCAATATGCCGAGAACCCGCCGAAAAAGTATCAAGACATCTATCCCATCGACTTTGAAACGGACCATTGGCGCGCACTGTGGGACGAGCTGAAAAGCATTTTCACCTTTTGGATCGGACATGGCGTGCGCATTTTCCGCGTGGACAACCCGCACACCAAACCGTTCGGCTTTTGGGAATGGGTCATCGGCGAGGTGAAGCGAGATTACCCGGATGTCATCTTTTTGTCCGAAGCGTTCACGCGCCCGCAGGTGATGCACGAGCTGGCCAAGCGCGGTTTCACCCAGTCGTATACCTATTTTACTTGGCGCAATACAAGCCGGGAGCTGAACAAGTATTTCACCGAGTTGACGCAAACGGAGGTTCGCGAGTTCTTGCGTCCCAATCTTTGGCCTAACACACCCGATATTTTGCCGGAGTATCTGCAAACCGGCGGTCGCCCGGCATTCATCGCACGGTTGGTGTTGGCCGCGACCTTGGGCGCGAGTTATGGCATTTACGGGCCGGCCTTCGAGCTGTGCGAGCAGCGTCCGCTCGAACCCGGCAGCGAAGAGTATCTCCATTCCGAAAAATACCAGATCGTCCCTTGGGACATCACGCGCGGCGACAGCCTCGCGGAACTGATCGGCCGCGTTAATCGCATTCGCGGCGACAACCCGGCGCTGGCGAGCGACACCGATCTCATGTTCCATGAAGCCACCAACGACCAGCTTGTTTGTTACAGCAAGCAGGCAGGCTCGAACCTGGTGGTGGTGATCGTCAATCTTGATCCTTACCACCGTCATTCGGGCTGGGTGACGTTGCCCGCCGCGCGGCTGGGCGTCGAACCCGACCGGCCGTACCAGGTGCATGATTTGCTTGGTGAGGGACGTTATCTGTGGCATGGCGAGCGGAACTACGTGGAGCTCGATCCGCGCATCGTGCCCGCCCATATTTTTCGGTTGCGGCGTTGGGTGCGGACGGAACATCAGTTTGAGTATTTTTTGTAGGGGGTTGGGGGTTGGGAATTGGGGGTTGGGGGAAGGATGAGGGTTGAAAGCGAGCGCTCGCATCCGCTTGCGCGTACCCCCTCTCCCTCCAGGAGAGGGCTGGGGTGAGGGCGCATCGCCGTGCTAACTGCGATCCTTCATCCCTCAATCCCCAATCCCCAATCCCCAATCCCCAATCCCCAATCCCCAATCCCCAATCCCCAATCCCCAATCCCCA
>DASVGM010000430.1:0-17471 GCA_036379555.1 Pirellulales bacterium
GAAGCAGCAGGATACTCAGCTCGCACGCACCGCCGTTGCCTTTGAGTTCCTCGGCGCGGGAGAGACCGAAGCGAAGCTGCTCGACGGTGGCAATCCTGGCGTGGCGGGTTCGCCCGCCGATGGCGCCTATGCGATGGCCGAGATCACCGGCGATGGCTGGGAAAACCTGTACTTCCAAGGCGGCCTGAGCACCGCCGCGGTCGATGGGTTATTTGCGCAGCTTCAGGCCGGCGAACCGTACGGCGATACTATTGACGAAATGCTCGACATGGGGCAGTACTTTGAAAGCGACACCGCTTCGACACACACATCTCGCTCGTGAACAAGGTAATGCTTGCAATCAACGCCGGTTGATGCGATAATCCAGCCATAACCCGCCTTACGGTTCCTTAAACTTCCTGCCCTGGAAGGAGCCAAACGCATGATGATGCCCGCCCGCACGTTCGCTCAAGCCGCAGCGCTCGTAGTGCTGCTTGCTTGTAGCTCTGCCACTTTCGCCGATTCCGCCCCCGCCAAGGTTGTCGCTCCCGGTTTGGGCGACCCCGGCACGATGACCAGCGTGACCATCGCAACCGGCTTTCCAGACGGCAAAATAGCCACACTTCGCGGCAAAGACTCCCAGCAACAACTGCTTGTGGCCGCTCACTATAACTCTGGGCAAGTCCGCGACCTGACACGCGACGTCACCTACGCCGCCAACCCACCGGGCATTGTCACCATCGACGCCAGCGGCTTGGTTCTGCCGGTCAGCGATGGCCCGGTGACGGTGACGGCCACAGCCACAAATGGCCTGAAGGCGACCATCGAACTGCTCGTGGCGAACACCATCAACGATACGCCGATCAACTTTCCCAACCAGGTCGTGCCGATCTTCACCAAGCTCGGTTGCAACAGCGGCGGCTGCCACGGCAAGGCGAGCGGTCAGAACGGGTTCAAGCTCTCGCTGCTGGGTTTTGAGCCGGGCGAAGATTATGAGCACCTGGTGAAAGAAGGGCGCGGCCGGCGGCTCTTTCCGGCTGATCCCGACCGCAGCCTGCTCTTGCTCAAGCCGATCAACGCCGCTCCGCACGGCGGCGGGCAGCGCATGGATGCCGACTCGCACGAATACAAACTGATTCGCCGTTGGATCGTGCAAGGCATGCCCTACGGCAGCAATGACGATCCCAAAGTCGTGCGCATTGAAGTCATTCCCGGCGAACGCTCGATGCAGCGCGGCGGATCACAGCAGATCATCACGCTGGCCCATTACAGCGATGGTTCAATTGACGACGTCACGCGTGTGGCCACTTACGATTCAAACGATCCGGAAATGGCCGAGTGCTCTCCCACCGGTTTGGTCGCCACGCGCCAACTGACGGGCGACGTGGCCATCATGGCCCGCTATCAAGGGCAGGTTGGAGTGTTTCGCGCCACCATTCCGTTGGGCATCAACGTCGAGAACCTGCCGCCGACGAAGAATTTTATCGACGAGTTCGTTTTCAAAAAGCTGAAAACGCTGGGCGTGCCGCCGTCGGCCGTTTGCGATGACGCCACGTTCATCCGCCGCGTATCGGTCGACTTGGCCGGCCATCTGCCCAGCCCTGAAGAAACCGAGGCCTTTGTGGCCGAACAAGACGCGGCCAAGCGGCAAAAGTTGATTGACCGCCTGCTTGATAGCCCGTCGTACGCGGATTATTTCGCCAATAAATGGAGCGCGATTCTCCGCAACAAGCGGCGTTCGCCGAACTACACACGCGGTTCTTATGCCTTCCACGGTTGGATTCGCGACAGCTTTTACGAGAACAAGCCGTACGACCAGTTCGTGCGTGATATCGTCGCGGCCAGCGGCGAGATCGGCGACAATCCGCCGGTTGTTTGGTATCGCGAGGTGAAGGACGTCGATCAGCAGGTGGAAGACACCGCCCAGCTTTTCCTGGGCTTGCGCATTCAGTGTGCCCGCTGCCATCACCATCCGTTTGAGAAATGGAGCCAGCGCGATTATTACGGCATGGCGGCTTATTTCTCGCAGGTGGGCCGCAAGGCGGGCTTCGAGCCGGACGAGCAACGCATCTTCCACCGTCGCGGTCAGGCGGGGGCCACCAATCCCAAGACCGGCGAACGGCTCAGCCCCACCGGCCTGGGCGGCGAGCCGCTGAAGGCCGCTCCTGAGAACGATCCGCGGCAGTCATTGGCTGATTGGATGTCCGACCCGTCAAATCCCTTTTTCGCCAAGGCGCTGGTCAACCGCTACTGGAAGCATTGTTTCAGCCGCGGCATTGTGGAGCCGGAAGACGATATGCGCGTGACCAACCCCGCCTCGAACCCTGAGTTGCTCTCGGCGTTGGCGGAGCACTTTATCGCGCATCGTTTTGACCTGAAAGATTTGCTGCGGACGATTTGTTCGTCAAACACGTACCAGCTCGCGGCCGATCCGAACGACTACAACGTGAACGACAAGCAGAACTTTTCGCGTTACTATCCCAAGCGATTGACCGCCGAGGTGCTGCTTGACGCGATCGACTCGGTGACGTCCTCGGCCACGTCGTTCAGCGGCCTGCCGGCCGGCACGCACGCGATTGAGCTGCCCGACAACGGCGCGAACAACTACTTTTTGACGGTCTTTGGCCGGCCCGAGGGGTCGAGCGCTTGCGAGTGCGAACGGTCGCAAGAGGCCAACTTGGCCCAAAGCCTGCACTTGTTGAACTCGCCCGACATGCAGACCAAGCTGTCACAAGGGCAAGGCCGCGCGGCGCAGCTCGCGCAAGACGCCAAGCGCACGCCGGAGGAGAAGGTGCGTTGGCTCTATCTGGCGGTCTTTTCGCGGCCGCCGGTGGCCGACGAAATGTCGGTCGCCCTGGCCCATATCAATCGCATTGAAAACAAGCAGCAAGCCTACGAGGATATTTTGTGGGCGCTGGTGAATACGAAGGAGTTTTTGTTTAACCACTAAGAGTTCGGCAAACGCGGACGCCGATCGCCTCCCTCTCCCTCCGGGAGAGGGCCGGGGTGAGGGCGCTGGAAGCTTTCGCGTGACTGGGCCGCGCTGACATGTACAAAAAGACCAGGACGGGTCAGAGCGGCAAGGAAGCGGCGAGCGATGTCCCAAGTTGGGCGGAAGGGCAACGGCCTTTAACAACGGAAAGCGGCCTCGAGTTCGCTCGGCGACTTCTTGACGAAAAATACGGCAAAGACAGTTGTCCGACTGGTCCTGGCAGCGAATTCAGTAAGATTAGGAAATGGGGCGATAGGGCATTCGAGTAATACCGGTTCGGACTCGACCATGAAAGTTTTTTTGCTACAGCACGTCCACAGCTTCGATAACTGCGAAGAGGACGTGAAATTGATCGGCATTTATTCGTCGCGAGCGAACGCCGAGGCCGCAGTCACCCGTTTAAGCCAAGCTCCTGGTTTTTCCACCGATGCTGCCGGATTTCACGTTGACGAATACGTTGTCGACAACGACCATTGGATAGAAGGGTATTCGACACTCGCGAATGCGTAGCAATCTACCTGCAGTCAGGTTTTGCGCGTCGGCCATCTGTCGCCCACCCAACCCGCCCGACCCGTCGCGAGCTGAACGCTCGGCGACTTCCCACCTGAAACCACAACCGCTCTCCGACCCGAGGAGCCACCGCCATGCAACCTGTCTTGCGCCGTTCGTTCCTGCCCGTTTTCTTTGTGTTGGTTCTTGCCGCAAGCGGCGTCGTTCGCGCGCAGTTGCCCGTCGCGCAGCTCTTCGCGCTAACGCCGACGGGCGGGCAGGCGGGCACGACGCTTGACGTGGGCATTTCCGCCGGCACCGACATCGACGGCGTGAAGGGGCTTTACTTCTCGCATCCGGGCATCACGGCCGCGCAAAAAATGGCGCCGCCTAAATTGCCGCAACTTCCGGCCGAACCGATCGTCAATCAGTTCGCGGTGACCATCGCCGCCGATGTTCCCCCGGGTGTTTACGACGTGCGGGCGATCGGCACGTTTGGCGTCTCCAATCCGCGTTCGTTCGTGGTTGGCGCGTTGCCTGAAGCAAGGGAGCAGGCCGGCAATAACGTGCGCGACAAGGCGCAAGCCATCGAACTCAACACCACGGTCAATGGCACGGCCGACGCGAACAACTCCGACTGGTATAAGTTCACCGCGAAAGCCGGCGCGCGTTTGATTATCGACTGCTGGGCGCAGCGCGTCGACTCACGGCTCGACGCCACTTTGGAACTTTACGATGCCGGCGGCAAGCAGCTTGCCCGCAGCCGCGATTTCAACCGTCGCGACCCATTGATCGACGTGGCGATCGCCGCCGACGGCGAGTACTTCCTGCGGCTTTATGACTTTGTTTACGCGGGCGGAACCCAACATTTTTATCGCTTCACGGTCAGCAGCGGCCCATATATCGACTACATTCTGCCGCCGGCCGGCACGCCGGGCACGAAGGGCCAGTTCACGCTGTACGGCAGAAATCTGCCCGGCGGCGCGCCGGCGGATGGGCTGACGATTGAAGGGCGGCCACTGGAAAAGCTGGCCGTTGAGATTGCCATTCCGGGCGATAAGACCACCGAACGCGCGGCGCCCGGCACGCTGGTCAAGCCCGAAGAGTCGGAGATCGACGGCTTTGAATATCGTTTGGTGACACCGCAGGGCGCGTCGAACGCCTGCTTCATTGGCTATGCCGCCGCGCCGGTGGTGCTGGAGCAAGAGCCGAACGACGAACCGGCCAAGGCCAACGTGGTGACGGCGCCGTGCGAGTTCGTGGGCGAATTTGGCCCGCGTGGCAACCCCGACTGGCTGCAATTCGACGCCAAGGCGGGCGAAGTTTTTTGGGTCGAAGCACTGTCCGAACGGCTGGGCTTGCCCACCGACCCCGCCGTGCTCATTCAGCGTGTCACCAAGAACGACAAAGGCGAGGAACAAGTCGCCGATATTACCGACATTGACGATCTGGGCGCGAACCACGGCGGGCTGTCGTTCAACACCACCAGTGTCGATGGCGCGTATCGCTTGGCGATTCCGGCCGACGGCACGTATCGCATGATGATTCGCGACCTGGCGCTCAATCCGCGGAATGACCCGCGGCGGCTTTACCGCTTGTCGATTCATCGCGAGCAGCCCGACTTTCGTCTGGCGGCCGTGCCGATCTACCCGGCCAACAATAAGACGCAGGCCCGCACCTGGAACGCGCTCTTGCGCCGCGGCACGACCGAGCGACTGGACGTGGTGGCGTTTCGCCGCGATGGCTTTACTGGTGAAATCACGGTGCTGGCCGAGGGCCTGCCCGCCGGCGTGACATGCGGCCCGGCCATCATCGGCCCCGGACAAAACTTGACGACGCTCACGCTCACCGCCAGCGACCAGGCGGCCGATTGGATCGGACTGATTCAGATCGTCGGCCGGGCGAAACTTGGCGCGGTCGAATTGGCGCGCACCGCGCGTCAGGCCTCGGTGTTGCACGACGCGCAGCCAAATTCGCCGGCTCACGCGCGGCTGGCGCGGAGCTGCGTGGTGGCGGTCACCGCGGGCGATACCGCGCCGGTCACCATTGAGTTGGGCGAAGGCAAAACCTGGGAAATGTCGCGGGCGGGCAAATTGGAAGTGCCGGTCAAGGTGACGCGTCGCGGGCAAATCAAGGGGAACATCACGCTCACGGCCCAGGGACTGCCGCCCAACGTGCAGCCGCAGCCGCTCACGCTCGATGGCAATACGAACGAAGGCAAGATCGCCTTGCAGATCAACCCGCAAGCGCCGCTGGGCGATTTCACGTTTTACTTGCAAGCACAGATGACGGCGGCCTATCGCCGCGACGTGGCGGCCGCCGAGGCCGCCGCCAAGGCCAAGGCCGACATTGAAAAGCTGGCCGCCGATCTGACCGCCGCCTCGCAGACCGCGGAAGCCGCCAAGCAGGCAGCGGTAAAAGCGGCCGCCGACGCCGACGCCGCCTTGAAAGCGGCCCAGGCCGCCAAGCAGCAGGCCACGGCCGAGAACCAACCCGCCGCCGATAAAGCCGTGGCCGAGGCCGAAGCCAAACTCAAGGCCACCAACGAAGCCAAAGCCGCCGCCGAGAAAGCCGCCGCCGATGCCGCCGCCCTGGCCAAAACAGCGGCTGAACTGAAACCCGCCGCCGACAAACGCGCGGCCGACCTGGCCAACGCGTCGGCGCCCAAAGACATCGGCCTCTTCTGGCCTTCGACGACTGCCGCCATCAAGATTACGGCCGCCCCAATTAAAATGACGGCCACCGCTCCCGCCGCGATCAAGCTCGGCGCGCAAGGCGAGCTACCGGTCAAGTTGGAACGCCTCTATGGTTACAACGAGGCGGTGCAGGTGCAGGCCGTGTTGCCCGGCGGAGTGCAAGGTGTGACGATCGCGGCCATGCCCATCGCCGCCGGACAGGCCGAGGCGAAGCTCGTCGTGCAGGCCGCGGCGAACGCCACGCCCGGCACGCACACGATTACGATCAAGGCCATCGCCCCCTTCAACGGCCAGCAGCTCGCGGTCGAGCAGGCCGTGATGGTGGTGATTCAATGATTAAACACAAACTCCTTGGAATTCACCAACGTCCAAAGTACGTCTTCCAACACCGCTTTGGCGTCTTTCTCGTCGGCTAGAAATGACAGCGCCTTCGCCTTCTCCGCCTTGGTGGGAAACCGCGCGAGCGCCCCCAAATAAAGATCGTCGATGATGTCGGCTGGCGGCTTGTTCTCTTTTAATAAGCGGGCGATCACGCCCTCGCCCGCTGATATCTTTTGCTCCACTTCATCGGAATTGGAAAGCAACAGCACCTGGCCGAGCGTCGCCCCGCCGCTACGTTCGCATTCGCAGCCGGTCACGCGCCGCGGGCGATCGAACGTGTCGAGAAAGTAAGAACCAAAGCCTTCGTGCGGCAGGTCGATGGCCCGTGCTGAGGCGGCGACGCGATCGAACCGCGTGCGCGTGCCGCACGCCTGATCGACGCTGTCGAGCAGCACTTCGGCGATCAGCCGCCGCGCGTAAAAACGAGCGTAGTTTTGCTTGTCTTGCCGGTTATCGTCCGTCGGCGCCGAGTCGAGTTGATACGCGTTCGAGGTGGCAATCATGCGGATAATATGCTTCACGTCAAGCTTATGCTCGATAAAGTCGCGCGCCAGGGCGTCGAGCAAGGCCGGATTCGAGGGCGGGTTGGTATCGCGCATGTCGTCCACCGGATCGACAATGCCGCGGCCGAAAAAATGCCCCCACATTCGGTTCACCAGCGTTTTGGCGAAAAACGGATTGTCAGGCTGAGCCATCCAATCGACCAGGGCGTGTCGCGGGTCTTGTTCCGGCGTGAGCGCGGCCGGCGGGCCGGCCAAAAACTTTGGCTCCGGCGTCTTGCCGGTCAAGGGGTTGCGCTCGCCGGTGGTCACGTTCGATGAAGAAAAATAAGGCGGCGGTTGCCCGAAACTCTTACGGCCCAAGCGCGTGAAAAAGCCCGCCAATCCGTAATAATCGTCTTGGCCCCAACGCTCATAGGGATGATGGTGGCAACGGGCGCATTGCAGGCGAATGCCCAGAAAGACCTGGGCCGTGTCGGCCGTCGGTTGATGCAACTGATCGTCGCGCATCTGCCAAAACCAATTGATGGCCGGCGCGTCTTGCCACTCGCCCGACGCCGCCACCACTCCCCGCGCAAACTCGTCGTAAGGCCGGTTGCGGGCGATCATCGACCGGATCCAATTGTGAAACGCATACGCGGCTTGATCGGACCCGGCCAGGAACGAGTTGCGCAAGATGCTGCTCCAGCGCAGCGCGAAATACGCCGGGTAGTCGGGCGCGGCCAGCAGACGGTCGACCAGCGCGGTGCGTTTCGTGGCTGAGCCGTCAGCCAAAAACGCCTTCGTTTCGTCAATGGTGGGCAGGCGGCCGCAAAGGTCGATCGTCGCGCGGCGCAAGAAGGTGGCGTCATCGGCCGGCGGCGAGGGGGCCAAACCGAGCTGCCGCCATTTGGCCAGCACCAAGGCGTCAATGTAATTGGCGATTGCAAACTCGCCGGCGCTGGGCTGCCGGCTGCCATGCGGCACTTGGGCGCGAAACACCGCCACCTGGCCCATGTAGCGAACCATAATGGCCGCCTCGCCGGTCTGCGACAAACAGCGGACCAGGCCGCGATCATCGACGGCCGCCACCAGCTCAAGGTTGCTGGCATATTGCGCCTGACGAGTCACATCGCGGCGGCTGCCATCAGAATACTCCGCCACAACCGCCAGTTGCTGAGCATCGCCCGCGTGCAGCACGCGGCTGTTTGGTTCGACGATGAGCTTGGAAACGACCGGCGCCGTGGGGGACGAATCGGGCATGCCCTGCTCGATCCAGCGCAGCAGCAATTGGTACGCTTCGCCCGCCGGGGCCAGCCGTTCGCCGCCGCCATGCGGAACCGCGCCGGTCGCTTTCAACAGCAGCAGGCTTTGCCGCGGAGCGGCGGGAAAAACACGGCGGCCACGGGCGGCGCGCACGATGGCGTCGTAATCGAAAGCCGGGTCAAAGCCGAACAACGACAGCTTGAACCCATTCTGGCCGCTCGCCTTGCCGTGGCAGCCGCCGGCATTACAGCCGTAGCGCGAGAGCACCGGCGCCACGTCGTTGGCGAAGTCGATTCGCCGTCCGCCGGCGTCATACGCCGCCACAAGCAACGGCACTGTGGTTTCATGCTGGCCGTACCGCACGATGACGTGCGTCTCGCCCGCGCTGAGCGGGACGACGAAACCGCTTTCGTCAATTTGGGCGATGGCCGGGTTGGCGACCGAATAAGTGCATACCTGAGTTACGTCGCCGCCGCTTTTGTTTACCAACAATTGCCGGCGAGCCAGCGAATCTTCGAGCACGATTTTGCCGGGGCTGACAGTGAGGTTCGCTTCCTCGGCGCTGGCAACGCCAAACGCAAAATGCAGGGTGGCAAGACAGAGGACAAAGCGCAGGCTAGGGCGGTGCAGGCCGCGTTCCAAAACCATCAAAACGTCTCCCCAGGCGGGAAAATGGGGCGGTGGGTCAACCGATCAACTGGCATTGATGATAGCCGATTGACGCGAATGAGGCAACTTTCCGCCGCGTTCGCCCCACGGCGAATTTTCCCTCGCGTTGGCCCCAGTGCAGTACATTCCAGCGTTTGCGTCGGCCTTGCGGTACAGCGCAAGCGACGCAAGACGATGGCCGGAACGGCCGATTCAAACCACGCCGAGACAAAGAAGAAGGTCGCTCCGCGACAACGGAAAGCGGCGATAAATCGCACGCACTCCAAGATGTTTCAGCGTCGAAGCCCCTCAAGAAGCAGAACGACAAGCGGCATGGCGGAAATGATCGCGGCGAACACCAGTATGCCTCTAGGCGGCGCCGTGCGCCGGCGGCGCATTACGATCGGGGTCAACAACAACGCCAAAATGCCGATCACCACCGCCGCGAACAGTAATACGGCCGAGAGGGCCATTAACGAATCGCCCTCAGCGGCCAGCCCGCGCGCCAGCACGAAACCAATCTCACAGGCCAAGGTTGTCACCACCATCAACATCCAGCCAATCGTCAAGATTTCGACCGCGCCGGGTGCGTTCTCGACGCGCGACTGCGTGCGATGTTTGCGTTTCATCGTCTTCGCATTCATTCGGATGGTTTATTTGCCGCGCGTTTGCTCGGCCAGGCCCATGGTAAAGCCCAACAGGTCGCCGCGCTGACGGCTGATTTCGAGCAAGCGATCGTAGTTGCCGGTGCGTTGAGCCAAATCCAAGAGACTCGGTGCGAAGCCGGTGGTGCGCGCCGAGGCCAACTGGCGCGCCGCCGCCTCAAACGCCTCCTCCGTTCGCCCGAGCCGGGCCAACAGCCCCACATAAACTTCCACGGGCCACGAACTTTGCTCGTCGGCCGTTTCAGCCCGCTCGCGAAAATATTGGACCGCTTCATCCACACCCTCGCCCACAAGCGCCCGAAAAAACAGGGCGTGCGTGGGGTAAGTGTCGACAAACGGCTCTTGGCCGGGATATTGAAACATGGCGCTGAGGCGGCGGCCGTATTCCGTCAGGTCGATCGCCAGGCGCAGCGCTTCGGCATCGTCGATGACCAGCGCGAAGCGCACCACGGCCGCCAGGTGCGAGGTGTCGATGTGGTATTCATTGTCGTCGAACATCCAATCGCGGTCGGCCACCAAGGCGGCAATGGTCGTTTCCTGAGGCGTTTTGCCCTGCTTCTTGGTTAAATAATCCGTCAGCGTGTGCAGCAGGTCGGCATGAATCTGGCGTACCAACAGCGCGGCCACTTCTTGCCGTTCGGCCCGTGGCCGCTGGTGCATCTGCGCGTCGTAGGTTGTGATGGCGTTGCAAAGGCCAAAGTTTTTGATCACCAGTTCAAAACCGAGTCGTGGATGCACGCCCTCATAGAGGGCCACTTCCACAATTTGCTCGACAGTATCTTCCTGCGGCGGGAGCTTTTCCAGCGCCTCGGCCACCGCCGCGCGGTCTCCCACCGGCCGCAGATACATCCAGGCCTCGCGCACGCGGCCGGCGGCCAAAAGCAGATGCCCCACTTCGCGGCAGGCGTCAAGGTAACGATCTTCCATCTTGGTGCGCAGCGGCTCTTCCAGATCATCAAGCCCCTTGGTCAGGATGGCGGGCAAACCCAAATCGAGCCGCGCCTGAAGCAATCGCAGATCGAACAATTCGTGATATTGCTCCGCCGCGCGAAAATGTTCAGCCAATTGCGCCGTCGCCGCCGTCATACCCTGCGCGGTCGCGGTTTCGGCCACAGTATCAAATGTTTGTTGAGTGAGCGATTCGAGGTCGGTCGTCATGGATGGATTGAGGAGGAGGGTAACTGGGGGCGGGCGGCGGCTTTATTCTACACCGCGTGCGGGCGACAATGAAGCCGCAATTCGCGCCGGTCGATCCGGGCCGCCGCGGCCGCGACTGGCGGGAGATCAACAACGCGTTGTTGATCTCCCGACGCTCGACGCTTACGTCGGCATCGCGGCGGTCTCGCGCCCGGCGCGCTTGACAAGCGACCGATATGGTAATATATTGCCATCTGGCAGTGAATTGGCATAACGACGGAAATTGGAAATCATGGCGAAACAGACGGATCCGCGGGAACTGGGCCGGCGCGAGCGGCAAATCATGGATGCGCTGTATCAGCTCGGCGAAGGGTCGGTGGCCGAGGTTCTGCCGCGCTTGCCCGATCCGCCGAGTTATTCGGCGGTGCGGACGATGATTCGCCTCTTGGAGCGCAAAGGCTACGTTCGTCATCGTCGCAGCGGCACGAAGTACGTCTATCGTCCGACGCAATCGCATGAGTCGGCCAGCCGCACGGCGATGGGGCATTTGCTCGAGACTTTTTTCGGCGGCTCGGCCAGCGACGCCGTGGCCGCGTTGCTCGATGTTTCATCGCATCGCCTCGGCGAGGCTGACTATCGCCGCATGCGGGAGTTGATCGAGCAAGCAAGGGAGCAAGGGCAGTGAGGGAGGCGGCCGCCAGTTGTCAGTGGCCCGTTGTTCGTTGTTCGTTGTTGGGGCCGGCAAATCACCCGAGGAGTTGGAGATGTTTGAATTCGCTCGTTATCTGGCGGACATGTTTCGCGCGCCGCCGGCTCAGTTTTTATCGGATGTGGCCCTGAAAGCGACGCTGCTGTTGGCGGCGGCCATTCTCGCCGCGGCGCCGTTGCGGCGTTCGTCGGCCGCGGTGCGGCACCGTCTATGGTGCTTGACTTTCGTGGGGCTTTTGCTGCTGCCGGGCTTATCGGCCGTGTTGCCCCAATGGCGCATCGCAGTGTTGCCGGATGGCGACCCTCTCACTCATAGTAGCCCTCTCGCTCCGCGAGAGAAAAACCCGTTTGCTCCGCAAGCGGAAACCTACACGGCCTCCAGCCTTGCCGCGGTTACGGAGCGATCGAACGCGGTTGAGCGGAGCGGCTTGCCTCTCGCGGAGCGAGAGGGCTACTATGGCCTCTCGCGCCGCCAGGCCGCTTGGTCTTTGCCCAAAGTCGTCATGCTGTGGCTCTCGGGCGCGCTGTTGAGCTTGTTGCCGTTCGCTCTAGGCTTCCTGCGCAATCACAGCCTGCGCCGGCATGCCCGGCCCTTGGACGATGCGAACTGGCAAAGCCTGCTCATTGAACTTGGCAAGCGACTGGCGCTCTCACGGCAAGTGGAACTTTACGAAACCGGCAAGGCGCTGATGCCCATGACTTGGGGCGTGCTGCGGCCCATCGTCATGCTGCCGCGGCAGGCGCGCGATTGGAGCGAGCGTTCGCGGCGGATCGTGTTGTTGCATGAATTGGCGCACATCAAGCGCTGCGACGTCGGCTTTCAAATACTCGGCCGCGTCGCGTGCGCGCTCTATTGGTTCCATCCGCTCGTCTGGCACGCGCTGCGCCGCCTGCGCATCGAACGCGAATTGGCCTGCGACGACTGCGTCGTCCTCGCCGGAGAACGGGCCAGCGACTACGCCGCCGAGCTGTTGCAAATCGCTCGCGCCTGTCGGCCTGTCTATTTCGCCGCCTCCGTCGCCATGGCCCAGCGCGGCAACCTTGAGCATCGTCTGCTGGCGATGTTTGATCGCGCCCGATCGCATCTGCCCGTCAATCCGCGAGCGGCGCGGGCGCTGCTCGCAGGCGTGCTCATGCTGGTAACAACGATCGCCGCCGTTCGCCTTGAGCCGCATGCTATGGCCAAAGAGGATGCACCTCCGAGCAACGCCACCAGAAGCGATGAAGCGGAGGCCGCGGCCAAGCCTTCCGCTTCATCAACCGAAGCGCCAAAGCGCCAGCCGGCGGGCGTCGCGCACAAAACCGCCGCTACGGCCGGCAAGGAAAATCCGGCCGTCACGCTTCGCGGTCGGGTGCTCTTGCCCGCTGGCAAACCGGCGGCGGGAGCGGCGCTGTATTGGGCTCACTATAAAGCTCTGCCGCCGGCAAAACCCGGCGATGTCACGGTTGAAAAACGCGCGACCGCCGACGGCGATGGGCGATTTGAGTTCTCGCTTGGGGAGCACGACGCGCCGCTGGACAAAGCGCCCCGGCCCCTGCTCGCCCACTTGCCGGGTTACGGAGTCGACTGGCTCAGTATCACCAGCGATGACACTCCGCGAGAGATTGTGCTGCGGCTGGTCACCGACAATCCGCTTCGCGGTCGTGTGATCGATTCCGAAGGCCGGCGCGTGGCCGGCGCCGAAGTCACCGTCAGAGTCATCGCGGACGCGCAAGGCGAAAACCTAGATCGGTTTTTATCCGACTGGAAACGTCAGCCGCGCGACGCGCGCAGGAGCCTTCAGAGGCAGTGCCTGGCGGCTCGTTTGATGCCGCTGTTTGCGACCGTGACTGACCAAGAAGGGCGCTTCGAGCTGTCGGGCGTCGGCGCCGAACGCGTCGCGTCGGTCAACATCTCAGCGCGCGGCCTGGTCTCCGCAGATCTGGAAATCGTCAATCGCGCGGGCTTCAACGCCGAACCTTATAACAAGGCCGCGCAAGAAAGCCTGCCGACGCCCATGCGGAATTCGGCCAGGTTCTCCGGCCTGGCAGGCCCGGTGTTTGAACATGTGGCTGAAACCGAACTGGTGGTTCACGGCGAGGTCCACGATGCGCGGTCGGGCCACAAGGCCGTCGCTGGGGCGATTGTCTCGATGCAAGCCCGCGGCATCAATAACCCGATCTCAACGCGGACGGACGAGCAAGGCCGATTCGAGCTGCGCGGCGTGCCCCGCGATTCGGACTCGGTGCTCTTTGTCCACCCGCCGAAGGAGGGCAACTTGTTGGTCCAGTCAAAGAAACTCGCTCTCGCGCCAGGGCAGACGGTCTTCAAAGTCGATATTGAATTGAAGGAAGGCGCTGTTGTCGAGGGCCGCGTGTTTGACCAGGCCACCGGCCGCGGAGTGAAAAGCAGCGTGCGCTTCATACCGCTGCCTGAGAACGAGCAACCAAGCCAGTTCGTGGCCGGCATTTCGGCGGCAAACACGACCGACGACGACGGACGCTTTCGCCTGCTGGCGATGCCGGGCGTCGTCGTGCTTATGGCTCAGGCGCAACCAGAGGAGCAGCGCGGCTCGTTTCGCGCATCGTTGCAGCGCCGCGGCAAGCCCAATGCCTACCGGCAAGCCACTTTCAGCGAAGAAGACCGCAAACGAGCGAACGTGACGGAGGTCGCCGAAGACCTTTATTTCACGGACAATAACAACGTACGCCAGCATCTAGGCAGTATCAACGCCGTCAAGGTTCTTGATCTGAAGCCCGGCGGCAAACCAACGACATGCGATCTGGCGCTCGATCCGGGCAAGACCACAACGATTAACATCGAAGACGGGCAAGGACAACCGGTCGTCGATACGGTCGTCTCCGGAGTCGCCGACGTGGGGCAACGGGTTTTTCAGGCCGCGGAAGCGACGCGAACGGTTTATGGTTTGGGCGCCGACCGGCCGCGGCTGGTGTGGATCCTACAGCCCCAGCGGCACCTGGCGGCGTCGGTAATACTGACGGGCGACGAACCGGGGCCGGCCAAGGTGCGGCTGGACGCCGCGGCGAGCATCTCCGGTCGCGCCGTCGATGCCGACGGTGAACCGCTCGCCAACGCCATCGTGCAGATCACCTACCAGCGCCGTACCGCTGCCGAATTGTTTTGGTCCACGAACCAAGCGCAACCACCCTTGGAAACCGATGCCGACGGACGCTTTCGCGTGGAAAACATTCTGCCGGGCGAGCGGCTGGCGATCACCTTCAGGTACGACGGCAAGTTTTTTGCCGCCCCAAGAATCACTGACGAAAAGCACCAACTCGCGCCGGGTGAAAAGCTGGATTTGGGCGAATTCAAGGCACAGCCGCTGCAGTGATTATCGAGCTTCCCTGGCGGCTTCAGCCATGCGGTGGCCCGGCCACGGCACGGTCGGGCAAGTTACGGGCTGGCGCCGTCTCAAATCGCAATTTGAATGGTTGGCAGGATTATTGTGGGAACATTGGATTGTTGATGCCACCCGGCAAGCGGGTGGCATCAGAGCTTAATCCCGTGACATTAGGGGCAAGCCCGGTAGTGGCAGAACAAAAGTGGCGCCGATTGCCTCATTCCAGCCCGCGTGCGGTAGAATCCCGGCGATCCGCCGCGCAGGTCGCCGTTGGCGACCCAGGAGCGCTGAGGCGCAAGACCTTCACGCCAACTTTGACAGCCGGCGGATGAGCCACTCCAAACAGAGCACGCCACACAAGGCGAGCAACATCCAGTGGTTCGACCAAAGCGGCGTGGGCCGCGAGATCGTCGTGATCGTGCGCGTTTGATCGCGCAAAACCTCAACCAGCGGCCGCACAGCCGCACCGGCCTGATCGCCCGTTACCGCCGCCTTCAGCCCCACGTAATAGACACCGCCGGTCTTGGTTGCCAATTCGCTCAACAAGGCGTCGTTGCGCTGAGGCTTCTCGCGCTCCAATTCCGGCACCTTCACCTGCAGGCGGCGCGAGAGGTGCTCGTCGCTCTCCGGCACCGGCAGATCGAGCAAATAGGTTCCTTCTTTTCGCACGGTGAATTGACCGCGATAGTTTCCTTTTTTACTCGGATCGGCCAACAGAGGCACGCTCTGATGAGTGCTGTCGGGCAGACTGACGGCCAACTCGACACGCGGCAGATCGAGCGGTTGCAAGCGGTTGTCGCTGAGCTGCGCCCGCACATCGACGGTGCCGCCGAGCAGGTAGCGATCGCGTTCGACGAGCAAGATGCCGCGGTGCGAGCCGCGCAACAGGCGCCCTTGCGAGACGTGCCGCAGCAGCTTGGTGTAAAACCGCTCGAACCAGGCGTCGTCGTTGGCGCGCAGCCGCCACATTTCGCCGCTGCCCAGGTAAAAGACGCGGCCCGAACCGAAAAACTGCCCGGCCATGTAAACCGGTTTTTGCGTTCCCTCGGCGCTGCGCGGATCGGAAAACCAACCATAGACCGTGGCGCCCGGTTTGGGGCCGCGCACGGAATAGTGGCCGTACACTCCGGCGAAATCCGCCCAGGCCCGCGCCGAGGCGGGGCCGGAGTCTTCGATCCAGAGAAACTCGGCTTCCAGTCCGTCGCGCGTCAGCTCGATCGGCCACGGCTCGCGGGAGCCATAATGGCTGTCGTCCAGCAACGACATGCGGCGGTGAAACTCCACCGGGTAGAGACTGCGCAGGTTGGCCGTCGCCGGATCTTGCGTCCACGAATCGGTATAGACCGGCCCGGCGATGGCAATCAAGCCGCCGGACTGATCGGCCACCCAGCGCTCGACCAGTTCGCGCTGGCCGGCGGAAAGCTGCCGCCAATCGGGATCGAACGCCACGATGGCGTCGTAGGCGAAGAGCGTCGGCGCGTCGTTGGGAAAGGTTTCCAGAATCTCGTTGGCGTCTTGCGAGATGCCTTCGACGCCGGTTTGCAGCAAAACGTCCACCACCATGTCTTTATCGCGGCGAAGCTGATTGCGCAAAAACTGATACTCTCGCGTCGGCCCGCCGGCAAACAGCAGCACCCGCGTTTTGCGGTCGACGATTTCCACGTCGGCCTCTTGTTGATTGTCAGCCGTGTTGCGGTCGTTGGCGGGCGGACGCACCGTGAGCCGTAGCGTGCGGCGGCCGGTTTCAGCGGGCGTCAGTTCAAACTTCACGGGCAAGACCTCGCCGTCGCCTCCCAGTGTGACCTGCTGCGAGGCTTCGAGCTTGCCTTCCGCCTGCGCGGCCGCTTCAGCCGGCCGCGAAGTCAGCTCGACCAGCACCGCTTTGCCCGCCAGACCCTGAGCTTGTAAATAGCCGGTCGCCGTGTAGCGGTCGCCGGGATAGGCCCTTTGCGGCACGACAAAATCGCTGATGCGCACGTTCGTCGGCTGAGCGAGCGAGCCTAAGCCGACCGCGTGAATGGGCACCCGCGCTTCGCGCGCCAGGGCGATGGCGGCGCCGGCGTCGATGCCCGCGTTCTGCTGGCCATCGCTAAAAACCACGATGCCGGAAAGCGGTTGCGAACGCTCCGCTTCGATCCACTGCCTGAGCGTCTGGCCGAGCCGCGTTTCCGTGCCCTGCGGTTCGAGGGCCGATGGCCAGTCCGAGTTTGTTTCTTCCTCGGCGGCGGCGGCATTGAGTTTGGGCAGCGTGGCGAGCCGTTGCGAATCGCGATCGAAACGAACGACAATCACGTCGTGCTTCTCGCGCAGTCGCTTGATCCAAGCGCCCTGACGAAACGCGCCGATCATTTGTTGCGCGCGGCTCGGTTCGGCCGGCACGGCGCTGGCGTCTTGATCGTGCAGGCCCATGCTGAGGCTCGTATCGGCCAGCAGCAACACGCGCGAGTTTTGCACCTGGTCGATTTCGTTGCGCCATTGCGGCTGCAAGTAGATCGCCAGTAGCCCGGCGAAGGCCGACAAACGCAACGTCACCAGCAGCGCGCGCAGCGGCAGGTTGAGTTCGCCGCTGTCGCGGCGATAGAGCCAAACGACGTAGGCCAAAAGCAGCACGGCCGCCGCGACCGGCGGCAACCAATCGGCGGGCGACTGAATGCGGCCCCACTCAAAGCTGCTGCGCCCAATGGCGGCAT
>DASVGM010000431.1:0-2171 GCA_036379555.1 Pirellulales bacterium
CGCCTGATAGTGTTCGTTGTCGTCCGATTTCATCGAACGAATCAGGCAGATGTCGTCCATTGAATCGCGAACGTGCGGAAACAGGTCGCTCACCAGCGTGCCGCATTGTCCGCCCGGCTTGAACTCCCAACGCGGCTTGAGCAGCACGCGCTGCTGATTCGACAGTCCGCCGCCGATGCCGGTCATTTTGCCATCGGCCTTGAACAGCTCCGGCTTATAATCGAACGTGTCCATGTGCGACACGCCGCCGGTGGAGAAGAGGAAGATCACGCGCTTCGCCTTGCCCGGAAAGTGCGATGGCTTGGCCGCCAAAGGCCCGCCGCCCGCCGCGTGCGCATCACCGGAAAGCAGCTCCGACAGAATGCCTGGAAACAACAGCGAACCGCCCAAGAGCGAACGGATGCAATCGCGCCGCGTGGGCTGGTATCGAAACGCCGTCTGGTCAGTCGACATAAACAAACTCATTCAAAAGGAACAAAGATCGTGCGAAACTCTGCCAGGCGAGCGCGGTCAGGCGGTCGGCCGGCGCGCCGGACTTTTCCAATGCCGCCTGCGCCCGCGCGAGAAAGTCGGCGGCCTGTGCGGCTTCGTCCGGCGTGGGGGGGCGCGACAACAACAGTTGATACGCCCGCTCGACTCGTGCCGCGGTAGCGGGCCGTTCATTCAGCAAACGCGCGGCCAAACGCGCGGCCTGCTCATGCACCAGTTCGTTGTTGAGCAGGTAAAGCGCTTGCAGCGGCGTGGTGGTCGCCATGCGGCGCGGCGTGCTATAGCTGGGATCGGCGCCGTCAAAAACCGCCAGGTAGGGATGCCGTTGAATGCGCTGCGTCATCAAGTACACGCTGCGATGTTTCGTTTCGTAAACGGCCTTGAACGGCTTGTGCTGCGTGAAATCCCAATCCGTGCTGGGCGGAAACGGGTGCGGGCCGGCGGGCGATAGATCGAGATCGCCGCCCACAAAGAGCAGCGTGTCGCGAATCGCTTCGGCGTCGAGCCGCAGGCGGCGGAAGCCCGCGAGATAGTCATTGGTCGGGTCGGCGGTGTTCAGCGCCGGGTCGGCGATCGCCGCCAGTCGATACGTGTGCGAGAGCATCACGAGCCGATGCATCGCCTTGATCGACCAGCCCGATGCGATCAATCGCCGGGCCAGCCAATCGAGCAGCTCCGGGTGCGTCGGCGGCTTGCCTTGCTTGCCAAAATCGTTGGCCGTGGGCACGATTCCCTGGCCGAAATGATACTGCCAGATGCGATTGACCATGACTCGTGCCGTGAGCGGATTGTTGGCGTCGGCGATCCACCGCGCCAGGCTCAGCCGGCCGCTGGTGTGATCGTCGGCCGCCAGCATATCGCCGCCCAACGCCAACGGGAAATGCCGCGCCACCTCGGGACCGGTCTTGTTGGGGTCGCCCTTGTATTGCACGCGCACGTTTTCAATCTTGTTCGATTCCGCCATCGCGTAAACCCACGGCACGTCGGGCAAGGTTTTGCCATGTTTGGCCGCGGCGTTGCGGGCCTTTTGCACTTCCTTGTTGAGGTTGTCTTTTTCTTCGCCGTTCGCCGCGGCGTCGCGCAGCTTTTCCAACCGCCGCACTTCGGCATCCAGCTCTTGCTGCCGCGTCTTGTGCGCTTCGGTCGCTCGTTTCACGTCGTCGGCCGCAGCGAGCGGCACCAGGTCGCGTTGCTTCTGCTCCAGTTCAATACCGGGCCAAGGATACCGCGTGCTGTGAAAGATGCCGTAGAGCCCGTAGTAATCTTCCGTGCTGATTGGATCGAACTTGTGATCGTGGCAGCGGGCGCAGTTGATGGTCAGACCCAGGAAAGCGCGGCCCAGGTTGTCGATGGTGTCCTCAATGGTCAGATGTTGCGGATAGTCATCGACGCGCGACCCAAACCGCCGCGCGCCGGCCAGATAACCGGTGGCGACAATCCGCTGCCGCCGCTCATCATCGTTCGCGCTGGGCAGCAAGTCGCCGGCCAACTGCTCGCGGATGAATTGATCGTACGGCAGATCGCGATTGAAGGCGTCGATGACCCAATCGCGATAGAGATACATTTGTGGAATGGGAAAGTCGGAGTTGTCGCCTGCCGTATCCGAATAACGAGCCACGTCGAGCCAATGCCGGCCCCAACGCTCGCCGTAGCGCGGCGAATCGAGCAGCCGATCGACGACG
>DASVGM010000432.1:0-3997 GCA_036379555.1 Pirellulales bacterium
ACGCGGCATTGCCACGCAAAAGCGCGCGCTGGCCCAGGCGGAGGCGGCGGTGGTCCAGGCGAACAAAGAAGCGCAGGCGGCCAAGCGAGCCATCGACGCCTATCGCGAAGGGACGTTCGTGCAAGAGGGGCTGCGGTACGAGCGGGATATTCTACTGGCCAAAAAGCGTTTCACCGCCGCGCAGCATTCTCTGCTGCAAACCGAGATGGCGCACCGCCGGGGGTTTGGCGCGCGGGTGCATGTCGAGGCTCAAGAGTTCGTGGTCGAGGCGGCGCGGTCCAACTTGGAGTCGGCCAGGCACAAGAAGGAGGTGCTGGAAGAATACACAGGACCGAAAACGCTGGAGGAGTTGGAGAGCAAGAGCGTCGCCGCGCGGGCACGCTTCGAGGCTGGCGAAGTGATCGTCGGCCGCGAACAAGTCCGGCTCAAGCGGTTGGAAGACGAGTTGCCCCAATGCGAGATTCGCGCCTCGCGCGACGGCATGGTTGTGTACGCCGGCGGAGCGACGGACCCGCGACAGGCAAATCAACCGGCGCCGCAAATCTATCCGGGCGCCAAGGCGCGCGCGCATCAAACATTGCTGCGCCTCGCCGATCTCGATCAATTGCAAATCAGAATGGCTGTGCCTGAAAAGCAGGTCGGCCGTTTGCGGCACGGCCAGCGGGTCTACGTCGAGGTGCTCGGCCAAGGGCGACAAGGTGAAATCGTGTCGATCGACGATCGGCCGCGAATGACGAGCATCGCCGACGTCAGCTTCGCGCACTACGACGTGGGCATTGCCGTTGAGGGCAGCGACGATCGCTGGAAGCCGGGCATGACGGCCGAGGTGGACGTTCTCATCGAGCGGAAGAAGAACGTGCTGACCGTTCCGGTTGTCTGCGTGATCAAATACGACGGCGCGCCGCACGTTCGCGTTCAGACGCTGGTCGGATCAGTGCTGCGTGAAGTCGTGCTGGGCATCACGAACGACATCGTCGTTGAAATTGTCGACGGCGTCGCCGCAGGCGAGCGCGTGCTATTGAATCCGGCAGCCGAAGTCGGCCTCTAAGACCATTGGAGGCCGCCCGACTGCCTTATTTCAATGCCCGTTCGATCCGCGACTTCACATCCAAACCGTCGGTCTGATTGGTCGGGTGGCCGCGCCACAGAATGCGGCCGTCGCGGCCGATCAGCACCGACTGCGGCACGCTGGACAGCACGAACGCGCGCGCCGCCGGGCTCTCAAAATCCGCACCCTCGCCTCCGTCCGAACTGAACTGCTCCACTGCGGTCCATTCGCGTTCGCGCACGTGTGACCGCACCCGCGCTCGCTCCGCATCGATGCTGATGGGTACGATGACCACGCTGTCTTTCCACGTCTCGCGCTGTTCATTGCCCAGCGCGTTGAGCGCGGCCATCGGCCGCTGGCACGGGCCGCACCAGGTCGCCCAAAGCTCCACGAAGACTACCTTGCCTCGCAAGTCGCTCAGGGATATCCGTTCGCCAGTGGCAAGATTCGTCAGTTTCACGTCGGGCGCCATGTCTCCCGCGCCGGGCGGTAAAGAGAATTCAAACCGTTCCGCCGCCGCCTCTTGGGCGAAGCCAAACGAACCAAGATACTGGTCGCCCATTCTAACCTGATACGGCGGCGGCGCATGCGCGTCAGATGATTTCGCGTCGGAGATGCCCGCCAACATAATCTCGCCCGACTCCGGCACGGCGCCGGAAAATACGACCTGTGAGCCGTAGTGGCCATCGTACCGCGTGACGGAAACCTCTCGGCCCTGGGCCGGTTTGCCGTCGGCGGTGGTGATGCGCAACACGGCCGTGCGCGTTCCGCGAAAAGCGTCAAGATCGTACGGCGATGAGCGGAAGTCGATCTTTTCCACTTGTCCGTCTTTGAGCGCCGACATTCGCCGGTCGTGGTAACGCCCGAGGTTGACCTGCGTGCCGGCGAGCGGCTTGCTGTCGTCCCGCGGTTGGGTGCGCACGTCCGCCAGATAGTGGCCGGGCGCGAGATCGGTCAGTTTGAGTCGCGGAGTCAACGAACCATCCGCTACGGAGGCGACGTTCAAATAGCTGTTTCCTTGGATTTGCCACAGCACGTCCAATGAAGCGTTTTTGAAGAGCGAAGCGGCGTCGGGATAGTCGCCCGGCGCAAAGGAGATGTCCAGCGTGGCCGGACGCGGCAGATCGATGTTGATGCCATCGTTTTTTACATCGGCGAACGTGAAGGGTCCGGTCTCGAAGAATTGGAGAAAACCGGGCGCATGGACGGCCACGTAAAACCGCGGCGTATCCTCTGCCAACTGAAACTCAAAGCGCCCCGCGCCGACGTCCTTCAAGTTCATTAGGTTGAAGTCATCAGGCGCATGGTTCCGACGGTTGCTCGGCTGCCACATGATGCGCACCCGCGTTTGCAGGTCGTCGAAGTAGGTTTCGGGCACGGTTCCCTTCGGCCACGTTAATCCTTTAGGCGGATTGAATCGCAACTGAACCTTCCGGCCGCGCCGCAGTGCGATCGTCGCTTCGCCAGTGGTGAGCTTCTCGCGCTGCGCGCGCGGAAAGTGTACGATCGTTGACGCATAGCCATCCGCGCGAACCAACAGTTGCAACGCCGCATCGCGAAACTCAAAATCTCCGCCGAGAAAAACCAACCCATCACCACCGCTGGCCCAACGCTTATATCCCTGATCCGCCGTATGCAGCATGACTTGCGCGTTCGGCAGCGGCTTGCCATCTTCGTCAACGACACGCACGCGAAGATCGGTCACTTTGGACAAATCAGGCGCAGCGTTCGCTTTGGCGATAAGTTCGACTTTGGGCAACTCGCCTTCCTCGGGCACGGTGAATGTTGCCACCGTTAGGAATGAGAAATCGGACTGTTGAGGCGACAGCCGCGGCGTTGCCTCTAGAACGGCATAAAGATAGGCCCAGTACTGGCCCGGTGGAATCGGGTCGATCGTAAAACGCCCGTCGGAGGTGATTGGAATCGCATCGAACCCAATCATCATCCTGCTGTGTTTTCCGTCGTTGTGGAGAACCTCTTCCGGGCCCAAGCAGTTGATTCCCAAATACGCGTCACGCAATTTCGCGTCTTCGAGCCCGCGTACGACGCCCAAAAGCGATCGACCGGCCTTGCGTTCAAATCGAATTTGGGCCTGTTTCGCCGACTCGATCTCGACCAATTGCCGATCCGCGTCCATTAAATGCGTCCCGTCAGCAGTTTTTGTCTTATGGTAGATTTGGGCCGCGAATTGTCCAGGCGGAAGACCTTTGAACAGTTTTTTTCCCGGATTGTCGAGAGAGAAACTCGACATGTGAAACCGTAGTGAGTCCGCGTCCCAAGCGGCATGATCAAACGTCTTGCTCTGTATGATCACCGGCACTTTGTTCGGTTTGTTCGGCAAATCGCAATCGATCGCCAAACTGCCGGACGCGGGCAGTTTGATTTCGACCGGGCCGCTCCGCGGTAGATTCTTGCGGGAAACGACCCAGAAGAGCGGATCGTCGGCGATGACGCCCAGGCGATCCGAGGTTCCCAGCTTTCGCGTAATACTGAAGGCGCCGTCTTTATCCGTGCGCGTCGAGGCGGGACGCTGGTCTTGCTTGCCTGGCACGAACCAGTTGCGCCGGTCGGCATCGACAAAGACACGTTCCGCGCCAAGCAACAACACCTCGGCGTTGGCGACGGGCCGGCCTTGGTGATCGACGACGCGACCGCTGACGGTGGCGCCTTCCGGCCACTCGGTGGCTACAGTTGGCTCGCCCTTTTCGTCGGCAACTTCGACGGCCGCCGGCTCTGGCTGTTTCACAGGCGGCGCCGAATCATCGCCGTCGGATTGGCGCAGCCCAGGCAGCACCACGGTCGCCAAACAGCCGACAACCAGAATGCCGGAAAGCGACAACCGCGGCGCTCTGCGCAAGGTCTGGTCCATGATTCGCCGCAGACGGCGGCCTAACGGATGTAAACTGTCACCGAAACCAAGCAAGACTCCAGCGGCGGCGGGCTGCGTGA
>DASVGM010000433.1:0-3959 GCA_036379555.1 Pirellulales bacterium
ATGCAGTTTGCAGGCCTCAAGGATGTTCAGCGCCTCAATGGTGGCGGTTCCGCCGGAACTGGGCGGCGGCGCGCCAAGGATCTCATAACCGCGGTACGTGCCGCGCACCGGCCGCCGCTCTTTGGCTCGATAAGCCGCCAAGTCGTCCAGCGTGATCAAGCCGCCGCCGGCATCCATTTCAGCGACGATTTGTCTGGCGATTTTCCCCGTATAAAAGGCGGCCGGCCCTTCGTCGTGCAAGCGGCGCAACGTCGCCGCCAGATCGGGTTGAACGAGTTGGTCGTCTGCGGACCATTTCGATCCATCGGGCTTGGCAAAAACGCGCTGCAATTCGGCGAATTTTTCTGAGGTGCGCAACAGGTCGTTCAATGCGCCGGCCAACCGCGGCCCCACGACAAAGCCCTCTGCGGCCAACTTGACGGCCGGCGCCGCCAGCCGCCGCCACGGCAACTTGCCGAACCGCCGATGCGCCAATTCCAAGCCTCGCGGCGTGCCCGGCACACCGACAACCTTATGCCCCAACCGGGTCTCTCCGAGGACGAACATCGTGCCGGTCGCTCGCGCCGGGGCGGTCTCGCGATAATCAAAGCAGACAGGCTCGCGCCCTTCGCCCGGCCAGACGAGCATAAAACCTCCGCCGCCCAAATTGCCTGCCTCGGGCAAAGTCACCGCCAGGGCCAGAGCCGTGGCCACTGCGGCGTCAACGGCGTTGCCCCCGTCGCGAAGCACCGCCGCGCCCACCTGCGATGCGGGCGCCGTATCACTGACAACGACACCGTGCGGGGTGGCAATGTCAAGGTTTGCCTGCTCCGCCGCGCAGATCGCCCGTTGGTGCTGTGAGTGTGCGGCGATGGTTGCCAACAGGCAGAAACCGGCGACGATGCGTGATCGGTTCATCAAGACAAAGCATTAGCGGCGTTTGAAGAACTTGTTCAAGACGTCGGCGGCGGCGGAGCGGCTATCGTCCTGCGCCGCTTTGGCGGCGGCGGGCAGTTTTCCAGGCGCGGCCTTGGCTGCGACGGTCTGACGCGCGGCGACAGGCTCCGGCTCGGCGGCCGGCTCCACTGCGGCTTCATCTGCGGCCGGCTTGGCATGACCGTTGCCCAGGTCAAGCTCGCCGGTTTCGTTCATGTTGATCACGCGAGTATCGGCATGGCCAGCCTTGGAGTCGCCGTCGCCCAGCCACTGGCTGACGTCAAGCTTGTCGCCACCGGGATGTCCCTCTGCGGTACGGGCGGCCGCTTCCTTCACGCTCTCTACCTTAGGCCGCTTCTTTGAGGGCGCCGGAACATGCACGACAACCTCAAATTCGAGCGGGCCAATCACCAACCGATCGCCATGTTTTAACTCACGTTCGCCGGTGACGCGCTCGTTGTTCACGAGGGTACCGTTTTTGCTGCCGAAGTCGCGCACGGCGACGAAGCTTTCTTCGATCAGCAACACACAATGGTGCCGGCTAATGAGATCGCTGCGCGGCCTGAGTTGGCAGTCTTCCGCCCGGCCGACAAAAAACTTAGGGCCGGGCACGGCCAACTCTTGCCCGGCGTTTTTACCAACTAGAACTTTCAGCTTAACGTCCATTTGAACGACACCATTCCGCAGAGGTTACTGATTGAATTGGGAATAAAAAAAGATCAGCGCTGCGAACCACTCTGACAGAAACGTGTCTATTCAGAAACATGCCTGAAAACCCACTATATTTAACCGCCCCTTACTGATTCATCGGTCAAATAGCACCGTGGCGCTTGAATGTTAAACACGACAAACGACGCACCACCCCCGAAGGTGCTGGCAATACCACCCTTCAAACGGTATGTAAATCGCCTTGCGTGCAGCCCGGCACCGACGCCGCTGAATTGCGACGACGCGAACGCTGTGCGATGCCTCTCTCTCTTGTTTCCTCTGCACCCTTCAGTTCACTGCACCTTAGTCTCGCAGGTTTTGCGAGTGACACAATACCTCGATTAGAGGGATGGGGTGATTTTTTCATTTGATTGGTAAGCCACCCCTGATCGCCAGTGGCCGAAGCGGGGATCGAACCCGCACGGTGGTTACCCACCACAGGATTTTAAGTCCTGTGCGTCTGCCAGTTCCGCCATTCGGCCAAGCCGCTCAACTGCGTCACAACGTCTGTATATACTATTGCCCGGCTTGCTTGCTAGCGCTGAGAACCTCAAAAATATCAAACAGGATTTGCCGCCCCTCTTCGCCGGTGTCGAGCACCGCTTTGAGCACACCGGCCTCCCAACATTCTTCCAGGATCTTGAGCAGGTCGGGCTTGGCGGGGCGGACAATACGCCATTCTCCCTTGAACTGCGCGCCGTCGACATAGCCGCGCGCCGCCTCCGCGGTGAGAAACAGCGCCAATGCCCGGCCGCCATCTTCCAACGGCCAAAGGGCGAAATCCATTTTTTCTCCCTCAACTTGATAGGCCACGTAGGGTTCGACTTCGTCTGCGGCGCTCATGGGTCAATGTCTCATCGTTCGAGTTGGCGAGGCGTTCCCAAAAGATAGAGAATCCAGCAGTGGGCCGCCAGTGCCGAGGAGTATCATTTCGGCCGGCGCGCGATATAATCAAACGTCAGTTTTTGGCGTAAGCGGAAATTTACAATGAGTGCGTCCGATCAATTCGATCCTTATCGCAAATGGCTCGGTATTCCAGAGGCCGACCAACCGCCCCATCATTATCGCCTGTTGGGCGTGGGGCTGTTTGAAGACGATGCCGACACCATCGCCACCGCCGCTGATCGGCAGATGGCTCACATTCGCACGTTTCAAATCGGGCCACACTCCGCCATTTCGCAAAAGCTGCTGAATGAATTATCGGCCGCGCGGCTGACGTTGCTGGATGAGAAGAAAAAGGCCGCCTACGACCAGCAATTGCGAGCCAAGCTGGCTCCGCCCGCCACGGCGGATCGCGACAGCGGCCAAGCAAGCCAGGCGCCGCCCGTGCCGATGCCAATTGCCGTGGCGATACCGGCCGCGCCGGCCGGGCAAAGCGGCGCCGGGAGGCCTGCCGATCCGCCCGCTTTAACTATCTCGGCGGCGGCAAGCTCGCCTTCGCTCCGCGGTCGAGGCAAGCGTTCGCGCCCGGACAAAATGCTGTGGGCGGGTGTGGCGGTGGCGGCCGCGGTGCTCGCCGTTGTCGTTTATGTGGCGAGTGATCCATCCCAGCAACCGACCGCCGTCACGAAGGTCGTCGCGCGAAACGATGCTTCGCCACCGCAATCGATAGAACCCCGCCCGGCGCCTGACATCGCGACCGCCCCATCCGACGACAAGCGGCCGAGTGACGCGCTGATGGACGATCCGCCGGCCCAGCCGGACGCGGAGACATCGAGCAACGAAATGCCGGCGCCGCCGCCGCCCGTGTCGCCGCCGGGCGAAAGCATGCCGGCGGATGCCCTTCCCTCGCAGCTCGAACCGGCCGAGGAACCGCCGCCGCCCGCGCAACGACCGCCGCTGGCAGAGTTGTTGAGCCGTGTCGATCGTCCGCAGATCGAGGCTCGCCGCCGCGATGCTCCGCCGGAGGGCCGGGCTCTCACGGCGGCCAATGCTCGTTTCGCCGAGGTGTATGGCAAGGCGGTGGCCAAAGCGAAAACCGCCGAAGCGGTTCAGAAGCTTTCGCTACGGTTTCTAAATTTGGCCCGCGAAGGGGCCGATTCGCCCGACGTTCGATATGTTCTGCTGGGCCAATGTGGTTTGGTCGCGGCCGGCCAAGGAAATGTTGGCATGGCATACCGCGCGGCCGCGGAGGCGACACGGCAATTCGAGGTCGATCCGTTTTCGCTGCGGCTCAAGGCGCTGGAAACTGCCAGCAAGAGCGCGGCGACGCCCGTGGCGAACGCCGTCGGCGCGCTGCAAACGATGGCGCTCGCCGAAAGCGCCGCCACTGAAGGCAAGAGCGACCTGGCGAGTAAAGCCGCCGGCTTGGCGGTCGTGTTTGCCCGCAAAACCAA
>DASVGM010000434.1:0-5730 GCA_036379555.1 Pirellulales bacterium
CTAGTCCGTTCAGTTCTTTGGTGACGGGCTAGGAAGCCCATCCTCCACGACGCCTTACCCTGGAATCACGCGAGGTTATTTCCAGTCGCCCTCCATAGCAGTAGGGAAAACCATGCGTTTCAACTCCGTTTTCAAAGGCCGCGCGGTGAACAGGCGGGAGGCCCTGCGCGCCGGTTGGTTGCTTTTTGGCGGGCTGAGCATCAGCGATCTTTTGCGGCTGCGGGCGACGGCCTCAGGCCCACAGGCCGAAACGTCGGTGATTTTGGTGTGGTTGGAAGGTGGCCCAAGCCATCTGGAAACCTACGATCTCAAGCCGCAAGCGCCGATGGAGTATCGTGGCGAGTTTCGTCCCGTGGCGACCGTGATGCCCGGTATGGATGTGTGCGAACTGCTGCCGCGGCATGCATTGGTGGCTGACAAGTTCAACCTCATCCGCTCGATCACGCACGACATAGCCGATCACGCCGAGGCGGCCACACGCGTGCTCACCGGCCGGCGTCCGACGAAGATCAACGAGGTTGTCTCTCCATTTCCCACGATCGAGGCCGTGGTGGCCAAGGCCCGTGGGTCGCGCCACGGCGGCATGCCCACCCATGTCTCGAACGTGCGGCGCCTGAAAGGAGGCGGCAGCGGATATCTTGGTCCCACTTACGAGCCATTCGTCGTCGATGCCGATCCAAACTCCGACCAGTTCCAGGTGCGCGATCTATCCATCGGCGAGATGTCTCCCGCTCGCCTGGAAGACCGCGCCGGCTTGCTCGGCCAGTTGGACCGCTGGCGCGCCATTGCCGCTGGCCAGGCCGCTGAATCAGACGACGCATTTCAGCGCGCGGCGCTGGCGCTTTTGACCAGCGACAAAACCTCCGCCGCGTTTGACATTCAACGCGAATCACCCACGGTGCGAGACCGCTACGGACGCAACGAATGGGGCCAACGCGCCTTGCTGGCGCGGCGCCTGGTGGAGGCGGGTTGTAGTATCGTCACCGTGCAAATGCAGAAATTCGGCCCGGCCTACACCTGGGACGACCACGGCGACGGCGGCAGCATTCCCTATCTGATGAATGCCCGGCTGCCGCCGTTTGACCAGGCCATTTCCGCGCTGGTCGAAGACATTTATCAGCGCGATCTGGATAAAAAAGTGATGCTTGTCGTGACGGGCGAATTTGGCCGGGCGCCGCGGCTTACTTTTCGTCCCGGCTCGCGCCATCCCGGCCGCGACCACTGGCCCGGCGCGATGTCGGTGCTTGTCTCAGGCGGCGGCATGCGCACCGGCCAAGTAATCGGCGCCACGAACTCCAAGGGCGAGTATCCGGTGGAGCGGTCGCTTGACCCGAACGACCTGCTGGCGACCGTCTATCAATTTCTTGGCATCGACATATCTACGGCCTATCACGACCTGCGCGGCCGGCCAATGCCCATTCTCACCTCCGGCCAGCCGATTAGCGAGTTAATTGGCTGAGCCGCTCATGTAAATCGGCGCGTTTGGCGCGCAGGTATGAGGGCATGACTCTATAACATTAGAAAACCCGGAGAATATGGATGGATACTCAGCGGCAGCGCGAGTTGATCTTGGAGCAGTTCACGTTGCAGGCCGTGCCGTTTGCCGAAATGCCGGCTCATGCCGATGACGAAACCAACCGGTTGGTGATCGAAACCATCGGCATCGGCCCCGAAGATTCGGTGCTCGATGTGGCCTGCGGTCCCGGCCTCATCACCTGCGCGGCCGCCCAAGTCGCGGGGCATGTCACCGGCATCGATATTACCCCGGCCATGATCGAGCAAGCGCGCAAGCGGCAGAAAGAACTCGGGCTGACGAACATGACATGGCAAATCGGCGACGTGCCGCCGCTGCCCTACAGCGACGCTTCGTTTTCGATCGTGCTCACGCGGTATTCGTTCCACCACTTTCTCCACCCGCAAGCGGTGCTGGCCGAGATGGCGCGCGTGTGCCGTCCCGGCGGTCGCGTCGGCGTGGTCGATGTGTTCACGTCTTCGCCGGAACAGGGCGCCGCCTACGATCGCATGGAAAAAATGCGCGACCCCTCCCATGTTCGCGGGCTGGGGTTGGACGAACTGGCCGGACTGCTGCAGGGCGCCGGGCTGCGAGACTTGAAAACGGCGTTCTATAAGCTTGAGATGAAATTCGACGAATGGCTGGCGGCCTCTTTTCCAGACCCCGGCAACGTGGCAGCCGTTCGGCGGATGTTCAAAGTCGATGTTGGCGTGAATAGAATGGGGCTTGGCGTTGCCGAGCGAAACGGCTCGCTTCGATTCGCCTATCCCGTCGTCATCATCGCCGGAACCAAATCGGCTTCGTGAAGATCAAAGCGGCGGGCAATCACAAAACGACAGACCATGAACGAATCATTTCGACTGGGCATCACGCACGATTTTCTTAAGCCGGACGGCACGCTCGGCTTCGGCGATATCGGCCTCGATTCGCTTTCGCAAAACCCGCGGATTCAACGTGAGTTTTTGCCCGATTACGGCTCGGTGCTGCCGGCAACGGTCGCCAACGATTTTGACGCGCTCCTCGTGCTGGCGCCGCGCGTTACAGAGGAGACGCTGGCCGGCGGCGACCGCTTGGCGATTGTGGCCCGCTTTGGTGTCGGGTATGACAACATCGACGTGGCCGCCTGCACGCGACATGACGTGCTGCTCACCATCACCCCGTCGGGCGTGCGCCGGCCGGTCGCGGTGGCGACGCTCACCTTTTTGCTGGCGCTGGCGCACAAGCTGCCGACGAAAGATCGGCTGACGCGTGCAGGTCGCTGGGGCGAAAAGCTCGATTACATGGGCCTGGGCTTGACCGGCCGCACGCTGGGCCTGGTCGGGCTGGGAAACATCGGCCGCGAGATTCTGCGCGTCGTCGCGCCGCTTGACATGCGTGTGACGGCTTACGATCCGTTTGTGCCGGCCGATGAAGCGCGATCGCTGGGGGTGGAGCTGCTGTCGCTCGAAGCTTTGCTGCAAACGGCCGATTTTGTTTGCGTGTGCTGCGCCTTGACCGCGCAGACGCATCATTTGCTCAACGCCGAGCGGCTCGCCTTGATGAAGCCATCGGCCTATCTCATCAACGTGGCCCGTGGGCCGATTGTCGATCAAGCGGCGCTCACGCGCCTGTTGCAAGCGGGGCGCATCGCCGGCGCGGGGCTTGACGTATTTGAAAAGGAGCCGATCGACGCGGCCGATCCGCTTTTGACTCTCGACAACGTGATTCTCGCGCCGCACGCGTTATGCTGGACCGACGAATGTTTTCGCGGCATTGGCCGCTCGGCCTGTCAAAGCGTACTTGACGTGGCGGCCGGCCGCGCGCCGCAAGACGTGGTCAACCGCGAGGTGTTGGACCGCGCCGGGCTAAAACAGAAGCTGGCCCGCTACGAAAAAGCGTGAAAGCAATACCGCGGCCAGATGCAAAACCGGCCCATCGGATCGAAAAAACTGCTTGCGAACAACGCCAATAGTTGCCATCATCTAAATAACCCTGCGTGATGGCGGAAAAAGGGAGGATGGGCTTCCTAGCCCGTCGAGTTGTTTTGTGACGGGCGAGCAAGCCCACCTTCCACCACGCCGCGCCCCACCGCCACGCAAGGTTACAGTTAAGAAGCCCACCGGCCGACTCCGTCGAAGCCTTTCACCAGTCGGAAACAGCATGGAAACCGTCACCCGCCCGCCTCCCGCCAGCGAGTCCCCCGATCTTTTGCGGCAAACGGAGTTTGTCGCGCCGCATCCCGGATCGGCCAAAATGCCGCGTTGGACGACGGGCGAGCTTGTTCACGCCCCGCACTTCACTTGGAAAAACTGGTTCGCCATGCTTGGCCCCGGCCTGCTGATGGGCGGAGCAGCCATCGGCGGCGGCGAGTGGCTCACCGGCCCTTTGGTCACCGCCCGGTTCGGTGGGGCCTTACTGTGGTTGGCGACGTTAAGCGTCGTTTTTCAGGTATTTTACAACCTGGAGATCAGTCGTTACACGCTCTATTGCGGCGAGCCGATTTTCACCGGAAAATTCCGCACGCTGCCAGGGCCAAGTTTTTGGTTGGGCGTTTATTTGCTGCTCGACTTTGGCGCGCTGTTTCCCTATCTCTCCGCCAGCGCGGCGACGCCGGTCTTCGCCCTGGCCGCCGGCCGCATGCCCAACGTGCGATCAAACGAGGCCTTGGCCCAAATCTTCGGCCTGGGGCTGACCGACGCCACCGTGCTCAATATTCTGGGCTGCGCCATCTTTCTGGTTTGCATGTTGCCGCTGATCTTCGGCGGCAAAATCTACAACTCGCTCAAGGCGGTGATGACGTTCAAAATCATCACGGTCTTCGGTTTTTTGTTGCTCCTGGCCCTCTGTTTTTCACAACGTGAAACATGGCGCGAAATCCTCACCGGCTTTGTGAAGTTCGGCAACGTGCCGGTCGTGCGCGGTGAAGACCTGAACGGCAACGGCGTGCTCGACCCAGGTGAAGATTGGGACGGCGACGGACATCTCGACGTGGTGGAAGAAGAGCTTAAACCAACCATCGATACCAACGGCGACGGCTCGCCCGACGCTTACGCCGACATCGACGGCGATGGCCTGCCCGACCGCTTTCGTGACCTCGATCGCGATGGCATCCGCGACGGCGACAACGTCGAGAACATCTTTCTCGCCGCGTTGGAGGGCCGCTTTCCGGCGATCAATCTGAACATGATCGCGCTGTTGTGCATGATGGTGGCCATTTCGGGCCAGGGCGGTCTGTCGAACACGCCGCTGAGCAATTACACGCGCGATCAAGGCTGGGGCATGGGGCACCATGTGGGCGCCATTCCAAGCGTCGTGGGCGGGCACCAATTGCAGCTTTCGCACGTTGGTTGCGTCTTCGCGGTGAATGCCGAGACGCTCAAGCGTTGGAAGCGTTGGTATCGGCATTTGATGCGCGACCAACTTGTGGTGTGGATGCCGGCCTGCTTTATCGGGCTGGCCTTGCCGAGCATGCTCTCGGTGCAATTTCTGCAACGTGGCACCGAGGCCGACACCTGGACCGCCGCCGGCATGACGGCCAACAGCGTCGGCGAGCACGTGGGCGCCGCTTGGGGAGCGGCGATCGGCAACATCTTTACCCTGCTGACGCTGTTTTGCGGGTTTTTGGTGCTGGCGCCGACGGTTTCCAGCACGGCCGACGGCGTCATTCGGCGCTGGCTCGATGTGTTTTGGACCTCCAACGCCCGCTTGCGCCAGGTCGATCCGCGGCACATTGGCAAGCTCTATTTTGGAGTTCTTTGCTCATACGCCGTGTTCAGCATCTTGATGCTGCTGTTCGTCGAAGGCGGTTTGTTGTTAAGAATCGCCTCGAACATCTTTAATTACGCGTTGGGGTTTAGCTGTTGGCACGCTTTGGCGGTAAACATGATCTTATTGCCGCGGGAGTTGCGGCCCGGCTGGTTCATGCGCGCCGGGTTGTTTTGCGGCGGCGCGTTTTTCTTGTTGATCGCGGGGTTGACGACATACACAACATTAGTGGGGATTTGACGCGACACCTAACAATCCTGGCGTCAATACATAGATTAAAAACCGACTGCTCTCGATGTCCACAGATTCTGATTCTCCTCCCGTTTCCACCAAACCCGCGCCGCGCTGGCAACCCTTACTGTCCATCGACCGGCGCGTGCTGGGCGTGCTGGGCGAAAAAGCCAAAACCACGCCCGACATTTATCCCATGTCGGTCAACGCGATCTGCACCGGCGCCAATCAAAAAAACAACC
>DASVGM010000435.1:0-3286 GCA_036379555.1 Pirellulales bacterium
CCGTCTGAAGCAAAAGACGGCCCGGCGGGCCGCCCCACAGGCAAGAAGCACGGCGCAGTCGCGGGGTTGGCCACCCTCGTCGATCATGTCTTCGAGCGTGGCGGAAATCAAGAGACCGCTCGTCCAGCGCGATGGCGCGACAATCTTGTTGCGGTCGCGGCCTTGGCATGCGACAATCGTCGCCGCCGCGGCAACGATCCGCTCGCGGCCGGCACACCGCCCGCCAAAACCCTGGCAATTTCGTCTGCTTCACACGACTGCAACCAACACCATGACGGCTTTTCTTGGCATCGATATTGGCACATCGGGCACAAAGACTTTGGCGATCGACGAGCGCGGCAAGATTCTGGCCGACTCGACCGAGACCTATCCTTGCCACCATCCGCGGCCGCTCTGGAGCGAGCAAGACCCCGACGATTGGTGGCGGGCCACCGTGGCCACCGTGCGCGCCACCGTGAAGAAGGCCCGGCTGAAACCGGCCGACGTCAAGGCGATCGGCCTTTCGGGACAGATGCATGGTTCGGTGTTTCTCGACAAAAACGACCGCGTGATCCGCCGCGCGCTGCTTTGGAACGATCAGCGTACCGCGGCCGAGTGCATCGAGATTGAGCGGCGGGCGGGCGGACGCGCCAAGCTCATTAAAATGGTGGCCAACCCCGCCCTCACCGGCTTCACGGCCCCCAAAATTCTCTGGTTGCGAAACCACGAGCCGAAAAACTTTGATCGCTTGCACAAAGTTCTGCTGCCCAAGGACGAAATCCGCCGCCGACTGACCGGTGAATACGCCACCGAGGTCAGCGACGCCAGCGGCATGCTGTTGTTGGACGTGGCCAAACGCGATTGGTCGAAACCGCTCTTGAGCAAGCTGGAGCTGGATATCGACCTGTTCGGCCGCTGTTACGAATCGGAAGACGTCACCGGCACGCTCACGCCGTCCGCCGCCGCTGAACTGGGCCTGACCACGCATTGCCGCGTGGTGGGCGGGGCCGGTGATTGCGCCGCCGGCGCCATCGGCAACGGCATCGTCACCTCCGGCGTGCTCAGCACCTCCATTGGCACGTCGGGCGTGATGTTCGTGCATTGCGACGAATTGAAATACGATCCCCTGGGACGCATTCATACGTTCTGCCACGCGGTGCGCGGACAGTGGCACATGATGGGCGTGACGCTGTCGGCCGGCGGTTCTTTGCAGTGGTTCCGCAATCAGCTTTGCCAGGCCGAGATGACCGCCGCGCGAAAAACCGGCATCGATCCCTACCAGACGCTCACGCGGGAAGCCGAAGGCGTACCGCCCGGCAGCACGGGATTGTTCTTTCTACCCTACCTGTCGGGCGAGCGCGCACCGCACGCCAATCCCTTGGCGCGAGGCTGTTTCATCGGACTGACGCTTTCTCACACACGCGGACACCTGGCGCGGTCGATCATGGAAGGAGTGACGTATTCATTGCGCGACAGCCTGGAGATCATGCGCGGACTGGGCGTGCCGGTGCGGCAAATACGCGCGTCGGGCGGCGGTTCGCGCAGCCAGCTTTGGCGGCAGATTCAAGCCGACGTGTTTGGGCAAAAGGTCGTCACGCTCAATGCCGAGGAGGGGGCCGCTTATGGTGTGGCGCTTTTGGCGGCGGTCGGGGGCGGCGCCTACCGCGACGTGCGGGAGGCGTGCCGCGCCACCATCAAGGTCGTCAAGGAAACCGCGCCCAACCGCCTTGCCCAACGCTATTACAACAAGGCCTTTCCCCTGTATCAGCGGCTTTACCGTTCGCTTGAACACGATTTCGAGGCCATTGCCCGATTGGAACCGTGATCACCAAGTCGCGGTTTTCAAACAGGAGGAAGGCAGGTCCGGCAAGGCAGCCAAAGTTGCGATTACGGAAAAACACCAAGCTATATGGAATTTCAGCTCGTTATCGTATCAAAGTCGGGCATTTTGCGCAGCCTAGGGCGGCGGTCGTAAATCAGTCCGCTTTTGGCTCGTTCCGCGGCGGGATTTCGTCCTCGCGCCAAGGCTTGTTTTGTTCGTAACTGGCCAGTTCCTTGCGAGCCTGCTCGATAACCGGCTCAGCGGCGATAGCGACGCATTTTTGCGACCACGAGCGCGCCGTCTGAAAATCGCCGTTCTCGGCGTAGGCAGCGGCCAGCGTGCTGAGAATATGCGCCTGCTGATAATTCGTCAGCTCGCAGGCTCTGGTCGCCAATTCCAGCGCTCGCGCCCCATTGCGCAACTCATCCTCCGGCGCAGTGGCCAGCACCCAGGCCAGGTTGTTCAGCACGCCGCTGTCGTCGCGGTTTAACTTCAGCGACTCTTCGTAGTCGGCAAGCGCCTCTTTCCGCAGACCCACGTTGAGATACACATCGCCGCGCAAGTGATACGCGAAATCGCGATGCTGGCCTAAGGCGATGGCGGCGGTATAAGCATCAACCGCCTTTCCCATGACCCGCTGCCCGCTGTAAAGCAGCCCAAGTTGAAGCCAGGCCACGGCGTTATCGGGATGCGCCTCAACCTGCTGGCGGAGTTGTTTGATCGTGCTCCGCAGGCGGCCCGCCTTGAATACGATAGTCGCCCAAAGGTGAATGCCGTAGGAATCGGGCTGCAACTCCAATGCCCGGTTGGCGTCTGCGAGCGCTTGCTCGATGTCGCCGGCTTGCGCCAACGCATGCGCTCGACACAACAAACCAAACGGCAAATCGGGATAGATGGCCAGTACGCGATTGGCGTCGGCAATCGCCTGCTGGGGGTCGCCAGCCATGCTGCTGGCTTGCGCCAGGTAAAATAACGGCTCCGGATCGTCGGGCTTGCGTTCGACGACAAGCGCGAAGGCGTCTCGCGCGTCTTGGTATCGCTTGAGCGCCAACAGAGCCATGCCGCGGCCGGAGAGGCTTTCGGCGTCCTGAGCGTTGAGTTGGATGGCCGCGTCAAAGTCGGCCAATGCCTGCTGGGCCTGCTCGCGGCGCAAATAGAATTCGCCGCGCATGCGCCTCAATTCGGCGTTTTTCGGCGCCACCTCGATGGCCTTGGAAAGATCGGTGAGGCCGTCTTCGACTTCATCATTGATGCCCATCTTCAGTCGCACCGCTTCGACCATCACTTGTTCGTCGTCCGCGGCGAGGCCAATCGCTTCGTCGAGCGATTGGCACGCCTTCTCGCGATCGCTTTCAATCGCCAACTGTAGCTTGGCCAACAGCAGTTTGACGGCCGGCTGCCGGGGCGCGATTTCACCCGCCCGTTCGATGTCGTTCATGGCGGCGCGCAGATCCTCCGCCGAAAGTGGCCAGTGGATGTCACCTG
>DASVGM010000436.1:0-4029 GCA_036379555.1 Pirellulales bacterium
GCAGTAGAAATCGCCGGAAATTCATCACCGATTTCAAAATCGCAAAAGGCGTCTCCGCCATGTGCGGTCGCCGATGGTAGATCTGCCGCGATGCCTCCGTCTTCATCTTCGCTGCCATCCGCTCTCGCGCACCCTCGTACAGATCACGCGTGATCGTCCGGCCATGCTGAGCCTTGGCGTCCAAACAAGCCTGCGCCAACGGGCAGCCCGCGCAGTCGTGGCAACGGTAAACCCGCAACGTAATGCGCTCGCCGTTGCGCTCGTCCGGCTTCGTCTTCTCGAACGGCATTTCGTGGCCCTGCGGACAGAGTAATAAACGTCACGCTCTTCATCGCGTACGAAACAGGACTTGGCTAATTGCTTGCGCGCGTTGCGCGGAAGTTGGGGCCACCGTTCCTCTGGAACAGGTTGCGTCGGATCTTCGGAGATGGTGCTATGGTCGATGCTCCGCCCTTCGACCAGCCACATGAAGTCGATGTTGAAAGTGCAGAGGTATTCCAATTTGCGGCTGGAACGAATGCCTTGGAAAAGCCCGTATAAAATGACGGCGGCGACCCAGCGTGGATGAATCGGCGGTTGCCCGCGTTTTCCGTTGTATTCGGCCTCCCATTGGGTCCAATCGCAGCTTTCCAAGACCTCATCGAAGATGCGGAGTTGGCTGTCCCCGTCGATCATCTCGTCGAGGGTGGGAGCGAAGAAGGTGCTTTGAAAACGAGAAAGAGGGGCTTCGGCCCAATAATCCTGTGTTGCCATCGCGTTCCGTCGGGCGGCCCGTAAGAATACTCGAATGCTGACTGTGGCAGTCTATCCGCCGCGGCGATTAAATCAACAGACCGCAAGCTGGCAGGGGGCGAAGCCTCACTCGGCGAACCGCGCGACAAAGGCGCTGCGCGTGCCGGGATTCGTCCAATGCTCCTTCAGACCGCGGCCCTGAAAACCACCGTCGACGGTGAAGGCGGGCGACGATCGCTCCACCTGCGCCAACGGCGGATAGAAGACCGCTTCGTTCGTGCAGACACAATCGCAATGCATGATCTTGCGAGTCGTCAGGTGTGCCTCCTTGCCGGCCTTGAGCCGGGCGACGCCTTCCGCTTGATCCACTTCGATGGAAATGGGCGAAGTCGCCACACGCACCACCTCGCCCACCACCTGCGGAGCGCGTTTTTTCGCCAAGTTTACCAACGCCTCGCGCTGGGCTGTATTGGCGCGCTCGTCGACCAAAATGACCGACTTGATGACATCGGGCGAAACCTCCAGGCCGCCGCCAAAACCGAGCGTGTCGTTGGCCCGTACCGCCATGACCACGTTCAGGCCGGTCAGATCGACGCCTTGAAAATCGCCCGACTCAATGTTCCAAGCCAAAATGGCCTCGTGGCCGCCGAGGCCCACTTGCGAGTTAGCGAAGCAAGGGCCGGTGTAAACGTCGCAGGTGCGCGACTCAAGATAGTTGCCACGCAACGTGCTCAACCGCGTGCCCGCGTCGGTATTGGCCGATGAAAGCCAAGCCGCCACCGCCGCCACCGCGAAAACAACCAAGCATGTCCGATATTTCATGTTTAACGCTCCACGCGTAAGGTCAGAGAACAGGTTAGGTGCGCCCAGCAGAAATTTTAACGCGCCGCGGAGCGCGGTCCAGCCCTGCCGGAGGCGGGTGGCGATACCGTTTGTGAGGCTAACCGAGCTAGCCGTGGGGCGGGCCGCCGGCCCGTCTGGAAGCGAAAGACGGCTCGGCGAGCCGCCCCACAGTATGCGACGACATCCTCTGGGTCGGGCCGTCGCGTCGTTTTACGGCCAGAACTCTCACGAGTTCCGCTACACCGGCGCGTATCCGACTTCCTGAGAGAATGCAGGTGGCAAACGCGACGGTTGAACGCGGCCGCATACCTTGTTAGGTTGGTTGTTTTGACGCCCATTGAAACGCGAAGCAACCATGCCGGCCGCCCAGACCGAGTTTCCCACCATCCGTAGCGAGATCGCCGGTTATCCGGTAATCGAACTGGCCCGTCAGTTTGGCACTCCCACCTATATCTACGACGCCGCGCGCATCAGCGAACGCGTGGCCGATCTGCGGGCGTTCGATTCCATTCGTTACGCCCAAAAAGCGTGCTCCAACATCGCCATTCTCGACCTGGTGCGGCGACAAGACGTGCTCGTCGATGCGGTCAGCGCCGGCGAAATCGCGCGTGCCCGAGCGGCCGGTTATCCGCTGACGGGCGACCCGCCGCCGATTGTCTACACCGCCGACATCTTCGACCGCGAAGCGCTCGACGTTGTCGTGCGCGACGGCATTCACGTCAATTGCGGCTCGCCGGACATGCTCGATCAGCTTGGCGAGCGGGCGCCGGGGCGCGAGATCACGCTGCGATTGAACCCCGGCTTCGGCCACGGACATAGCCAAAAAACCAATACCGGCGGCGAACAATCAAAACATGGCATCTGGCACGAGCAGTTGCCCGACGTGCTGCGCCGAGCCGATCATCATGGCCTGGGAATCACCGGCTTGCATCTACACATTGGTTCTGGAACCGACCTGGAGCATTTGTCGCAGGTTTGCGGCGCCATGGAGCGATTGGCGCTCGAGGTGGGGCGTTCCATTCGATCCATCAGCGCCGGCGGCGGCTTGCCGGTGCCGTATAAGAGCGGCGACACTTACGTCGATCTCGACGTCTATTACCGGCTGTGGGATACCTCACGCAAGCGGCTCGAAGACGCCTTCGGCCATCATATTCATTTGGAAATTGAGCCGGGCAGATACCTCTCGGCGGAGAGCGGGTTTTTGATCACCGAGATACGCGCCATCAAGCAGATGGGGGCCAACACGTTTTACCTGGTTGACGCGGGCTTTAATAACCTAGCGCGGCCCATTCTCTATGGCGCCTATCACCCCATGTCGATTGTGCCGGGCAAAATCGACGGCTCGCCGGCCGCCGGTCAGCGACCGCTGCGCGAGGTGGTCATTGGCGGGACGCTTTGTGAATCGGGCGATATTTTCACGCAGACCGAGGGTGGATTCGTCGCCACGCGCAGCCTGCCGGCGGCCGAGGTGGGAGAACTTCTGGTGATTGAGAACGCCGGCGCCTACGGTTTTGCCATGGGCTCCAACTACAACTCCAAGCCGTTGGCCGCCGAAGTGCTTTTGCGCGACGGCATCGCCCATCTCATCCGCCGCCGTCAAACAACTGAAGACCTGCTGCGCGGCGAGCAAATACCGTGATTTCGCTGCCCAGCTACCTCGCGGGCCAAGCCGCCAGCGGTGATGAATGGCTCGACGTCGCCAATCCCTGGAACGGCGAACCGGTGGGCCGCGTGGCCTGCGTCCGTTGGCCGCAACTCGACGCCACGATTGAGCGGCATCTCGAAGCCCAGCCGCCGCTGACGCGGTATGAGCGCAGCCGGATTTTGAACGAAACGCGCGAACGGCTGTCGGCCCGGCGTGAAGAGTTTGCCCGGCTCATCACGGCGGAATCAGGGCTTTGCCTGCGCGAGACGCGTTATGAGGTCGGCCGGGCCTGCGATGTTTTCGCCTTCGCGGCCATGGAGGCGCTGCGCGACGACGGGCAAACATTTTCCTGCGACATTTCCCCCACGGGCAAAGCACGCAAAATCTTCACGCTGCGCGAGCCGCTGCCGCTGGTCGCCGCCATCACGCCGTTCAATCATCCGCTGAACCAGGTGGCGCACAAGCTGGCCCCCGCCATCGCCGCCGGCGCGCCAGTGATTCTAAAACCTTCGGAAAAGACGCCGCTTTCCGCCGTGCGGCTAGTCGAACTGCTCTATGAGGCCGGACTGCCCGGCCACTTGTTGAGCTGCGTTCATGGCCCGCTCGACGTGGTCACGCGGCCGCTCATCCGCGACGAACGCGTTTCGCTGGTGACTTTTACCGGCAGCGCCGCGGTGGGCAAGCAGATTGCCGCCACAGCGGGCTACAAAAAACTTTGTCTTGAGTTGGGCGGACATTCGCCCTTGATCGTACACGACGACGCCGATCTTGACCTGGCCGCGCAGCTTGCCTGCGAAGGGTGTTTTCGC
>DASVGM010000437.1:0-13655 GCA_036379555.1 Pirellulales bacterium
GCATTTGCGCGACGCCCGACAATCTGGGCTACAGCGGCAGTCCGCCCTCGCATCCTGAGTTGCTCGATGTTCTGGCCTGGCGATTTGTCGAGGGCGGTTGGAGCGTCAAACGCTTGCAGCGTGCGATCGTGCTTTCGGCGGCCTATCGGCAGGCCAGCTTGCCGCGCGACAACGGCTTGCGGGCCGATCTGGAAAACCGGCTCCTCTGGCGGTTTCCGTTGCGCCGTCTCGACGCCGAAAGCGTGCGCGACGCGGCGCTGGCCATCGCCGGCCAACTCGACGCACCGCTCGGCGGCCGCTACGTGCCCACGCATCGCACAGCCGACGGCGAAGTTGTTGTCGATGAACGCCAGCCCGGCGCGACGCGGCGCAGTCTCTACCTCCAGCAGCGCCGGACGCAAACGCTGACCTGGTTGGAAGTGTTCGACGCGCCGTCGATCGTGGTCAATTGCACGCGGCGCAGTGAAGCGACCATTCCGCTGCAATCGCTGAGCGCGTTGAACTCCGAGTTTGCCGCCGAGCGCGCCAAGGGACTTGCCGCGCGTCTGGCGGGGCTATCCCCGGCGGAGGCCGTCCAGCGCGCGTTTATGCTGGTCGCCGGCCGGCCGCCGCGCAACGACGAGCGCGCGGCCGCCGAGCGTTTTCTCGCTTCGCAACCGGCCGCCTACGCCGATCAGCCCGACGCGGCGCGACAGGCCGCCATCGACTTTTGTCAAATGTTGCTGGCCGGCAATGCGTTTTTGTACGTGGAGTAAGGAGGCTATCCGAAAACTCACCGTGAGGCGACCTTCCTAGGTCGTCTTCCGCCTGACGACCTAGGAAGGTCGCCCCACGACGGGCTGTCTCGGCTACAAACTCAAGTTTTCGGATAGCCTCTAAGGAACTAAGTGACGGCGCTGCCGGAGCGGGTACGGCTCGTCGCCTTTCGACCCGCCCAGCGCGGGCCGTTAAAGCGTCCAACAAGACTGCCGCATTCTTGGAGGATGGGCCTCCTGGCCCGTCACGATTTACGGTGACGGGCTAGGAAGCCCATCCTCCCGTTGCACCCGCTTCCGTTTTGTCGGGCGGGCTAAGCTCAGCGCTGCACGCGCGCCGAGCCGCCCTTCGCCATCGCCTCCACCTCGGCCAACTTGGCCATCGTCACGTCGCCGGGGAAAGTCGTGAGCAACGCGCCATGCGCCCAACCCAAACGCAGGGCCTCGTCCGTCGGCCGGCCGGCGAGCAGTCCATAAATGAACCCGGAGGCAAAGCCGTCGCCGCCGCCGATGCGGTCGAGCACGTCAAGCTCGCACGTCGGGCTGACAAAGCGGTCGCCGTCGAGCCAGAGCACCGCCGCCCAAGAGTGGCGGTTCGTCGAATGGACTTCGCGCAGCGTCGTGGCCACGAGCTTCACGTTGGAGTGTTTCTCAACGACGTTTCCAATGATCTCAAAAAACGCTTCGGGATCGAGCTTCGATTTATGCCCGACTTCAGGCCCGGAGATGCCCAAGCCTTTTTGCAAATCTTCCTCGTTGCCGACCAGCACATCGACATTGCTGACGATGCGGTTGAGAACCTCATGGGCGCGTTTTTCGCCGCCGACGGAGCTCCATAGTTTTGCCCGGTAATTGAGGTCGAACGAGACGATGGCGCCGGCGGCTTTGGCCGCTTGCATGCCTTCGACGATCAGTTCCGAAGTCGTTTCCGAGAGCGCGGCGAAAATGCCACCGGAATGAAACCAGCGCACGCCGCGTTTGAAGATGCCTTGCCAGTCGAAGTCGCCGGGCTTGAGCAGCGCGCCGGCTTCGTTGGAGCGATTGTAGAAGACGACCGGCGGCCGCACGCCCTGTCCGCGGTCGCTGTAGACGGTGGCGATATTGGGGCCGCGCACGCCGTCATGCTCGAACCATTTATAAAACGGCGTCACGCCGGTTTCGCGAATGCGGTCTTGCACGAGTTCGCCCAGCGGATAACGAATCATCGCCGTGGCGATGCCGGTGCGCAGGCCGAAGCAGTCGGAAAGATTGGCGGCCACGTTGTATTCACCGCCGGAAACGTGAATCTCGGCCGCGCGCGCTTTGCGGAAAGGAATCACGCCCGGATCGAGCCGGTGAACCACCGCGCCGAGCGAGAGGAAGTCGAGATCACAATTGTCTTGTCGTATTTTTAGGTTGCTCATTTGGACATTAAGGTTAGATGGTCGCGGCGGAAAAGCCGCCGTCCACGGCGACGTTTTGCCCGGTCATGAACGAACTGGCCCGCGGCGCGGCGAGCCAAACCACCGCGCCGGCCAATTCGTGCGGCTCGCCAAAGCGCGCCATCGGCGTGTGGCCGATGATCTGGCCGCCCCGCTCGGTATAGCTGCCGTCGGCGTTGAACAGTAGCGTGCGGTTTTGTTCCGCCGGAAAAAACCCCGGGCTGATGGAGTTGACGCGAATTCCGCGCCGCGCCCATTCGCGCGCCAAAAACTGCGTGAGGTTGATCACCGCCGCTTTGGCCGCGGAGTAAGCCACCACGCGCGAGAGCGGCGTCATGCCCGAAAGCGAGGCGATGTTGATCACGCTGCCGCGCCCGGCGGCCAGCATCGTTTCGCCAAACACCTGGCAGGGCAACAGCACGCCGCCGACGAGGTTCAGGTCAAAGACGGCCCGCCAAGCGTCCAGCGGAAGTTGGCAGAAATCGGCGCCCGGCGGCAGAGTGGCGTCGGGCCGGTTGCCGCCCGCCGCGTTCACCAGCACGCTGACCGTCGACCATTTCTTCAGCACGGCGTCGCGGGCGCGAACGAGCGAATCACGTTCGCCGGCGTCGGCCGGCTCGAAGAGGGCCTGGCCGCCTTGGCTTTCGATTTCGCGGACGCGCGCGTGCCCGCGTTCGGCGCTGCGGCCCAGTATGGCCACACGGGCGCCGGCGGCGGCCAGCGCGTTGGCCATGGCGCCGCCCAGCACGCCGGTGCCGCCCACGACCACGGCCGTTTCGTTTTCGAGGTTGAATAAGTCGTTTTTCATATCGAGAGAATCCTAACCCGAATGCCGCGCGTGTGGAAGTGGCTGACCACGATCACACCAGCGGCAACTTGGCAAAATCGCCGGCCAAGACGGCGGCCGGATCGATCGCCAGCCAATCGGCCAGCACGGTGGCGTAAACGCGGCGGAAATCAGTCGTCATTTTCAAGTCGCCGTCGACCAAATCGAGCAATCGCGGCGCATCGGCAATCAGGCCGCCGCGCACCGGGCCGGCCAGAAACATCGGCGCCGCGGTACCGTGGTCGGTGCCGGCCGAGGCGTTTTCGGCCACGCGGCGGCCAAATTCGCTGAAGGTCATCACCAACACGCGCTCGGCCAGTCCCGCTTGTTTCAGATCATCGAGAAACGCCGCCAGCGCTCCGCTCAACTCGCCCAGCAAACGCGCCTGCGTCGGCAATTGAACGGCGTGCGTATCGTAATTGTCCTGCGTCGCGTAGTAGACACGGGCGGGCAAATCGGCTTCGATCAATTGCGCGATCATACGGAGATGTTCGGCCAATGGGTTCTGCGGATACTTCGTTTGCGACTGCTGCCGCGCCGCCGCGGCACGCACGGCGGCGGACGTGGCGTAGGCGTCGAGAGTCGCCCGCTGGACAAATGCCGCCAAGGTTTTATCCCCATCCGGGAGAGAGTTAGGGCGAGGGAGCTTTGTCCCATCTCCCTCCGGGAGAGGGGGTATTGCGCGAACCGCCTCATTTTGCAGGGCCAATTCATCCAACCGGTTGAACGTGCCCGCGATCGACTTGCGGCCGATCAGAGCGGTAGGCAACACCCCATCGCCCACGAACATGGCGCTTGACGGCGCGGCGCCCGTCGTCGCTTGATCGAGCGCTCGTCCTAGCCAGCCATAGCTCTTGTGCTCGGTTCGGTCGAAACGGGCGGTGTGCCAGATGGCCATGCTCACGTCGTGCGAGCGGTTGGGATTGGGATAGCCGACGCCTTGAACCACGGCCAGACGGCCGGCGGCGAACAAATCGGCCATTTTTCGCATGGAGGGGTGCAAGGCGACGTCGGCATTAAGTTTGTGCAGTTGGTCTTGGGGCAAGCGCAGTTGCCGGCGGTGTTTGGCATACCCCTCATCACGGTAGGGCACCACGGTATTGACGCCGTCGTTGCCGCCGCTGAGTTGAATCACGACCAAAATACGGTCGTCGCGTTTTGCTTCGGTGGCGTGAGCCAAACGGGCCAAAAAACCCGGCACCGTGGGGGCCAAGGCGATGAGGGAAGAGCGTTTGAGTAGGGTGCGGCGGTTCATCTGATTTTGCATTCTTGGTTTTAGGTTTCGGATTTGGATATCGGCGATCGATCGCCGCCATTATTTTGTCGCGGAGCGACTTTTGGAGTGCGGTGATTTATCACCGCTTTCCATTATCGCGGAGCGACCTTTTCTTTGCCCGATTGACCGAGGCGCAGCGCGCTGCGCCTCACCCCCCACCTGGGGACAAATCGGCAGCGCGCCGCCGATCTCTTGCCCCGAGACCTCCAGCGCGCTGGAGGTCTCGCCCAAAGTAGCAGGCGCGCTCCGTCGTGCCGTAGCCTTGTCGAAACGTCATTTTCCGTTCAAACCGGTGAAACGGATTCTGTAGAGAACGCCCTCCGTGGCGTTCCATGGGCCGCCCATTGACGGTCCATCGGTGCGCAACGGAACGCCTGGAGACTGGCAGCGCGCTGCCAGTCACCCCCCCAGGTGGCCGGTGATCCGCAGCGCGCTGCGGATCTCTCGATTACGTCTGCTTGGCACAAAATCGCAAATCCAAAATCTAATATCCAAAATCGCCTCATCCCAATTGAGCTCCCGGCGCTCCCAGCACCCCCGCAACCAGCCGCCGCGCCGATTCCGCCGTCAACGCCGTCTCGGCGCCCACAATCGTCTTACAAATCCTGGCCACGTCTTCCTCGCCCGACCCATTCCACAAAACGGTCGCGAGCGAAGCCGCGAACTCGGCGGCGTTATCCCCGCACCCTCTCCGCTCGGCCAAGGCCGGCCAGTCGGGCGCCGCGCCGCTCTGCAAAGCCCCTTCCGCCAAACGCTGGGCGAAGTTGCTTCGCGCGACGATTGACCGCGTGTTCAGCCACGACCGCCCGCCGGCCCAGCCAAACACGTTGGGCGGTTCAAACAGGTCTTGCCCGAGCGCCGCCATCCACTCCGCCAGCACAATCGTGCTGGGGGGCGGATTGAACAGTTGCAATGCCCGCACGGCGCCCACGATATATTCCGCCGGCCCCAGCACCCGGTTGCCGATATTCTTCACATCAAAAAAGGCCGCCGACCGCAACACCGTTTCCACCGCCCAACTGATATTCAACTCATGCTCCCGCAAGCCGGCGGCTAATTCCGCGAGGGCGGCCTCGTCAACCACCCTCTCACCCATGAGCAACTCGCATACGCGGCGCGCCAGCCGCATCGACGTGGCCGGCCGCTCAAGCAGCAGGCTCAGCAGATCGTCGCCGCGGAGTTTGCCCTGCCGGTCCAGAACCGTTTTGTCGCCGTCGTCGTGATAGGCCGGCACGTCGCGAAACTCACGGTTCTTCACGGTCCAACCGGTCAAGGCACGGGCGGCCTCTTTCACGTCGGCTTCGCCGTAGTTGCCCACGCCCAGCGTGAACAATTCCATCAGCTCGCGGCCCAGGTTTTCGTTCGCGTGTTCGCGGCGGTTGCTGTCGGCGTCGAGCCAGATCAGCAGCGCGGGATCTTTGACAACGTGCTTGAGCAGTTCGGCGAAGGGCGCTCGCGCCGATTGTCGAAACAGATCGTTTTGCCGCCGCATCAGGGCCACGTCTTGCACTTTGCGATAGCTGGTGGCGAAATGATTGTGCCACACAAGCGTCAGTCTTTCACCCAGCGGATCGGGCGAGAAGATCATCCGATACAGCCACCACGCCTTCAGGCGGAAGATGTTACCGGAGGCCACCGCGGCATCGCCGATGGTGGCGGCCAGCGATTCAAAATCATCGGGCGTCGAAGCCAGCGGCAGTTTGCCGGCCAGCACGCGGCCGATGGCCGCCTCGTGCCCTGCGCGCAGGTCGCGTTGAAGAATATCCCAAGGAGGAAGAAAACCCGCTCGGCGGTGCAAGTGGACGACGCGACGCAGGTTCCAGGGGGTTATGTCGTCAGGCGTGTAGGGTTGCCAGTGCATGGTGGTGAAGGCGGTAGAGGGTTCAGGGTTCAGGGTTCAGTTCCGCTTGCGCCATTTTGCGTTTTGAGTTTTGCATTTTGCATTTGCGTCTCTCCTTACGGAAGGATGGGCTTCCTAGCCCGTCACCGTAAATGGTGACGGGCCAGGAGGTCCATCCTCCGGGAATGTGCTTATTCTGTTCGACTTTATAAACGAACATCAATCGGCTTCCGCATGTACGGTTCACGGAGTACCACCTACGATCTTCACGGCTACGCCTCCAGCACGTTCCTCCAGCGCTCTGGAACACTGCGATATGCGGCCAGGTAAGTTTCTTCGAGCGGCGCCGAAACGTAGCTTCGCGGAGTGAGAAACAAGGGCATCGACGGCAGCGTATCGCCGACCGCCAGCGGCTGAACGTAGGCGTGAGGTATCTCATCGGCCGCGTACGATGCCGCGGTCAGCGGCTTGCCGGACGGAATCGTGTAAGAGTCATCGCCAAGTTCCGCCCAAATAGCGCCGTGGACGCCGTTGGGGTCGCGCCGTGTCGGTGGCAACAAATCGACGACGAGCAGATGCTTGCCTTCTTGGATCAGCCCCGCCGCCTTGTCGATGAACTTTTGCCACGCTCGCCGGCCGGCCTTGTTGCCGGGCGACATGATTTCGATCACGGCCACAACCTGGTCGTCGCTAGAGTGTCGGACCACCAGCCGCCGGCGCTGGGCGGCATAGTGCGCCGCCTCAAGCGAGGCCGTGATTTCCACTTGCGGCGGCGCGACGCTAAGGGCGATTCCCGCCGGTTCATCATGATGCGGTGCGTCGCGCTCGTCGGTTTGCAACGTCAAGACATCGGCCGTAATCTCGCCGGCGGCCTGCTCGACTTGCGCGTAGTAGCCAGCGGGCAATAGGCCGTCGTTGAGCCGGATTTTGATCAACGGAATCCAGGTGCAGTGGAAGTCGTGAAAAGTTCCGGCGCTGACGCGCGTCCAGTCGTGAATGGGCATGATAGTAAGTGTTAAAGGATCTTCCTCAGCTTCATAAATCAATACGCTGGACGGAGGCGCTGATTAGCGTGCCGTATTTGTGTCTCGTGTCATCACAATTGCCTCACGAACGAGTTTACCCGATTTTCCAGATCTGGCTGTATGATTGCTTTGACACGTATTCATACCGCAGTATATACTGCGATTGGGATTCACAACTTCCTCGATCCGCGAGACGCACATGAGCAAAACAAGCGCTGGTTCCAAGAGCCGCCGCGAACGAGCCATCTTCACATTACCTCCGGAACTGCTGGCGGAGGCGCGGCAATTCGCGCAGGCGTTCCACAATGGCAACAACAGCGGCTTTGTCGCGGCGGCCATCCGCAACTACATCGACCACCTGCGTAAACTGCGGCACACGGCGAAGCTCCGCGATTCTTATGCCTCTTCGGCCGCTGAAGCTCGCCGGGTGGCCGAAGAGTGGGATTCCGTTTCCGACGACGCCTGGGCCATGCTGGATCGCGGCCCGCGGGAACACGGCTAACAATGGCGCGCAAACCATCGTTCCCGCGCCGCGGCTCTGTGTGCTTGGTCGACCTTGACCCAACCGTCGGCCATGAGCTTAAAAAGACGCGGCCCGCTGTCGTTGTATCGAACGACCACATGAATGAGCTGGCCGAAACCATCCTGGTCATGCCGATCACTGCCGGGAAGCACCGATATCTCCACTGGGTGCCGCTGGATCCGCCCGACGGCGGCGTCAGCAAGCCGTCAGCCATCGTCACCGAACAGGTTCGCGCGATTGACAAGCGCCGGCTCCAACGCCGGCTCGGCGCCGTCCGCCCAGAAACGATGGAAAAAATCGAGCAAGCAATTCGTGACAATTTCGCGCTCCCAGAAGGCAATATCCTGTCAGATTAGTCAATAAGATAGTTACGCGAGTTTTTACTCTCGTTCAGACACAATTTCCCCCAGATCCACCGTCTCGTTCGGCTTCACGGTAAACTCCTTGACGATCGTGATTCGCTCGCCGCCTCCTCGGATTCAGAAATCAATACGCCTATCATTACGGCAAAACATTCAGCAAATCGGCGTTGATTTTGGCGATCGTGTTGGCGGCCTCGGATTCGATCCGCACGACTCGCACGTCTTCAACCGTTTCCACCTCACGGATCGTGCGCACAATTGCCTGCCGCAGCGTTCGCGCGTCGCGGCTCACCTCAAGATAAGCGACGCCGTTGCGAAGATTCAATTCGACGTCTGTGTCAACTGTCTCAAATAGCGCGTTGGCGAGATCCCCGGTGGTTTCGGAAACACCGACGAGCATGACAATAAAAGAGTGCGTCTGCATTGTATTCATTCAATGAGGGAAGCGGTCCACAAAGCGACGGATTACATCGGCGTGCTCCGGATGCTCGTCATACCGGCTGTGGCTCAGTTTGCTTGTTGACCTGCTCCGTAAGAAAGTCGATCAGATCCTTCCTAGGCGAAGTCTCACGGAGCGTTTGAACCTCTGCCTCCGTCAGTTGTCCAGCCAGTTGCTCGACGGACAAAGGGCCTTGGCCGTTAAAAAGCTTCGCGAGGATTTCCTTCGGTCGCACCTCGGCTAGTTCTCTCTGTTCAGGCGAAAGCTTTTTTCCGCTCAGTCGCTCCAGTGCCTCGGGGACGTCAAAATACCACGCCTCTATCTCGGGCGCCGCGAAGATGATTTTGTACGGAACGCCGGCGGTCGCTGAGCGGACAAGTTCCTCAAGCGCCTCTGTCCGCTGTGCGACGGCGTCTTTTTCCGTAACATCCGTGTCAACAACCAACGCGACCGGCTTTCGCTTCAGCACCATAAGCGAACGCGCTTTCGACGACATATTGGACCGTCCGCCGACGGTAACAATGCTTATCGCCGGCCGTATCTCAGCCGGTAGCAGCCGCTCCAAGAAGGCGGCATCCGAATCGCCTTCCACCAAGAGATAGACTTTCATACGATCGCTCCTGTTGTAATGTCAAAATCGACAATGCCCCGGTCCACACACATTCGGTATTTCATCTCGCATAGCTCGGAAATGTTTTGCGCGGCAACGGAAACGGTTGCGCCGACTAGCCAAAGCTATTGTAGCAAGTTTTTCCTATGAGCACGGGGAAGCCCTTGCTGCCTTCGTTCAATTGTCTTTGTCGTTCATTTTCCATTTGCATCTAGCATCTACTCTTTCTCCACCTTGATCTCTCCCAAATCAAGCGTCTCTTTGGATTGAACCTGAAACTCTTTAACCACACCAATCTCTCCGCCGCGTTTGCCCATGATGCGATACGTCGCGCCGGGAATCAACGCAGTCAAACGGCGGCGGCCGTCGTCGCCGGCGGCCTCAAGCGGGTGGTTCGCACGGTCGATGTTGGCGATGAAATCGGCATCGGCCAACAGCTCGCCGCGCTCGCGCGCCGCGCGGTCAAACTTCGCGGCGCCCGGCGTTACGACCATCTCCGCCGAACCATAATTTCCCGGCACCGGTTCGCCCTTTTCGTCGATCAAGCGCAGCGTCGCCTCGCCGCAGGGCTTGAGCACGACCGTCCGCTCGTTGTCTCCCGCCTTGATGATCTCCGTCGCGCCCAGCCGCCGCTTGGAGTCCAAAAAGTAAACGGGGTACTCGACACCCTCGGCCAGCCCGCTCAGCTCGAACCGCCCGCCGAGCGTCGGCGTTGTGTGGCCGCGCCAAAAGAGCACGTACGGAGAAATGTTAAGCCGAGAAATGACCAAAGCCTCTTCGATGGCGTTTCCCCGCTCGTCGACCATCCGCCCCTTCACCGTCGCACCGGGCTTTAGCTCCAACTTCATTTCGAGCGCGTCGTCGCCCACTTGGGGATTCAACTTGGCGACGGCATGCACGTAGTTGCGAGTACCGCCCGGTTTGCCGGAATCGAGCTCGCGACCGCCAAACTCTTGAAACACGTACTTTCCTTGCTGGCCATTCACCAGCAGACGGCCGGGACCGGGCAAGACGGCCAGCGTGAAGCGGCCCTCGTTGTCGGTCACTTCCATGCACTGCCAACCAGTGAGAATGTCGTCCGACGCGTTGCGATTATTTGACGATTCGGGATGATACTGCACCGCCGCGCCGGAGATCGGCGCGCCGCTTCCGGCTTCAACAACCGTGCCGCGCAACAGCACGCCGCGCGGCAAGGTCATTTCGACTTTCTTGAGAGGCTCGCCCCCTTTCCATAAAATGGCTTCCGACAGCGGCGTTTGCCGCGCCAGGTAGGGCGTGTCCTGCGGCGGATACGCGATGAGGCCGAAGCGAATGCCCGCCCAGGGAGTAATGTGGTAATGACCGTGTTCGTCGGCCGTGCCGGCCAGTGAAATCATCGAGCCATGAGGTTCCTGCTGGCTGGCCCAGATCGAGACGCGGGCCTGCGGCACCGCTTTGCCACTGTCGGCGTATCGCACCGTTCCTTCAAAAATCTTGGCTGGGGCGAGCGCCAGCACCACCTCTTCGCCTGGCTTCGCGTTCTTGATCAACGGGCGGTAGGTCGCGTCGGTCTTGCCGCGTTCCTCGGACATGCCGGTGTTGATGGTGATCGTTTGTTGCGCGAAACGATCGTCGCCCGTCACCTGCAGCGTCACGCCCTGCTCGGCCGCGAGTCCATGTACGACAAACCTTCCTTCTTTGTCAGACCAAACCGGCGCGATCCAGGCGGGCGGAACGTGATCGGCGGGGCGGTAGCCTGTGCCGCCGCCATCCGCGCGGTCTTTCGCCCGCGCGCCGATCCACGCGATCGACAACCGCACGCCGGCGGCCGGTTGGCCTTCGACGTCGATCAGCCTGCCGCGCAGCGGCGCTTCGGGCATAAGCTCAATGGTCAGCTCAGCCTCGGCGGCATCGAGATTGACCTGTTTCCAGGCGATGGCCGAACCGCCTTGCCGCGCGATAAGCGTGGCGTAATGATGCGTCTGTTGAGAAACGCCTTTGAGTCGCAAGACGTAGGCGCCGTTTTCATCCGCATCGGCTTTGCCCAAAATGTCGTGTCCCCAATCGTTATCGCCACCGCGACCAACCGCCGTGCGCTGGCCGATGACGGCGACATGCGCCCCGCCCGCCGGCTTGCCATCGGGCAAAAGCACTTTACCGCGAATCGCCACGTTTCGTTGTTCTGGCATCTTGTCACCCGCAACCTTCTCCGCTGACTTCACCTTTGTTGATGACTGTCGATTGCTCTCTACTGCGCCGCCGTAAACCACGTCGCCCAGGTCTTTTGTCTTTCCGGGTTCCACACCGACGTCTTCGGCGAACCAACCGGGCTGCTTCATGCCGGTGGCTTTGGCCTCGAAATCGTAGTGGCAACCGGTGGGAATGTCGGTGTATTCAAAACGTCCCTCGCCGTCGGTTGTGGCGGGCGGTAACCTCTCGGCGAAGTCCTCGAGCGGGCTGAGCCAGGCTTCGATCGCCGCGCCGCTCAGCGGCGTGCCCTGCCGATCGACCAGCCGCCCGATGATTTTCGCCGTCGGCTCGGCCGTGACGGAAAGCGAACCCGCCGGATGCTCGGCCAATCGCACGCGAATCACCTTGCCCAGCTTGCGCTCGGTGTGGCGGATGATGACCGTGCGAGTCTCATCCGGATCGAGAGTGATCACGTCGAAGCTGCCATGCAGTTCGCGTGAATCGTACCACGATTGCCCGCTACCGTGAGTCTCAAACCCGTCGAGCGGCTGGCCCTTGGGATCGACCACGTTGACTGTCAGCTTTTCTCCTGGATCAAGCGCGAGATCGCAGACGACGGTTTCCGTTTCGGGCGACGGATTGATTTCTTTCATCGCATTCGGCCACTTCTTGCCTGGCGCGACCGGGTTGAAGTAAGTTTCAAAGTTGCCACGCTTGTCCGTGCCCGCGATCTGTTCCGCGCCGACACCTTGGCGATACCGGCCGATCACACACTCGGCGCCGACGATCGCGCGGCCCGGCAATCCCACCAGGCGATAGGCGCCGTCAAGCCGGCTGACATAGCGGTCTTGAAAGCCGTCGGCGCTGCCCGGTTCGCCGAACTCAGGCGTTTGCCGCGCGAAGTCGTTGGAGAGAAACGGCAGGTAATGCAGCCGGGCGACAATCGGCGCGCCGCTGCGCAAGTCCGTAACGCGGCCGGTAATCCAGACGCCGCGGTGCAACTCAATGTCGAGCTCCACCGGCGCCAATCCGCGCGATTCGGGCACTTTGAAGTCGCGCATGAGATACGGCTGATCGTCGTTCGGCACGGCCAGAACGCGGTTGCCTGTTCCCTTGGGCATGCCCACGAGACGATAGCGGCCTTCGGCGTCGCTGACGGCGCGCAATTGCCGGGTATTGATAAAATTGCTGCCGGCGAACATGTTGCTTTCGATGCTCACGCCCGCAAGCGGCTGGCGCGTTTTGGCGTCGCGCACGACGCCGGTGATGGCCTGCGTCGGCGGGGCGACCAACTCAAACTCCGCGCCGTACACCGGGTTGGACTCGTTCTCGGAAAGGCTGAACTTCAAGGGGAACATGTCCGAGCGCCGTGTTACCGCCTTAACCTCTTGATAGGCGATCGCGGGACCGCTGAACGACAGATGGACGCGGCGCTCGCGGCCGAGGCCGTTGACGCGAAAACGACCGTCGTCGCCCGTGATCACCGGCAACGGCCAACTGTCAAACTTTGGCACGGAGTCGTCCAGGTGTTTGGCCGCCGTCCAGGGGAATTCGCCGCGGCGAACGGCCGCCAGCCAGTCGTCGAGATTGCCGCCCTTGCCGGTATGGATGCTGCCCACGCGCACCATGACGCCGGCGACGGGCTTGCCTTCCAGATCGACAACGCGTCCGGCGATCGGCACATCGTCGGCGACGAGCCGCAAGGTCGGATGTTCGCCGCGCGGAATATCACGCCATGTTACCCAGGCCGCTCCGAAACCATCTGCCGTGGCGGCGATCGAGACTTCTTTCCATTGATCTTCTCGCCCGACATCGATGTTGAACTGCGACTTGCGGTAGGAAATCGTAAAGTGCCCCTGCGCGTCGCTCGTTGTTTCCGCCAGCGGCGGATGCGGGATATGTGGTTCCCAATACCAGCGGGCGGCAAACAGCTTCGCGCCCGCGAACGGCTTGCCTTGCGGATCGACAACCGTGCCGGTGACGGTGATGAGATCGTCGGCTGCGGCCTTCACCGCCGCCACAGCCGGGGGCGGCGGTGCCACGTCGGCTGCCGCGTCGGACGCATTGTTTTCCGCGGCTTGGGGGGCGATGTCGCCCAGATCGGCAACCCCGCCGGGCTTGATCTCCGCCGTTGCCGTTTGCCAGCGCTCGGCGCGTTTGTCGGCGTACGCCTCGACCGCGTACCGCGCGCCGGGCGGAACTGCTTTCAGTTCAAAGCGACCATCGGCGTCGGCTGCCGTCTGGTTCACGGTCAGCCGCCAACGGAATCCAGGAATAGCCGTGCCATTGCCCGGAATGACTGCCGCGTTGACCCAGGCACCGGCAACGCCCTTGCCGCGGCGATCGACAATCCGCCCGCGCAGACTGCCGCAGGGACGAAGCACGATGTGCTTTTCCGGCGCGCCGCTG